>JBEGSV010000017.1:0-18890 GCA_041179685.1 Actinomycetota bacterium | reverse complement strand
AACCACCATCGCCGGATTCGGATGGTTGTTGATCACCATATGGAGAATCTGGGACGTAGCCAGCAGGTGCAGTAGCTGGAGCTGATGCAGGTTCGTTCCAATTGCGCGGCTGTTGGCTCTCAGCCATATCGAAGAAGCGCGCGAAGTGGAGCTGTGCTGAAACTGTAATTGTGCGAGTAGGACCATTACGGTGCTTAGCAACAATCAGATCTGCCTCACCCGCACGGTTCTGTGAGTCATACATATCTTCGCGGTGTAACAAGATAACAACGTCGGCATCCTGTTCGATAGAGCCAGATTCACGGAGATCAGAGAGCATCGGCTTCTTATCGGTACGTTGTTCAGGTCCACGGTTGAGCTGAGAGATAGCAATAACAGGCACATCAAGCTCTTTCGCCATCAACTTAATCTGGCGAGAGAAGTCAGATACTTCCTGCTGACGGTTCTCTACGCGCTTACCTGATGTCATCAACTGCAAGTAATCAATCACAATTAACTTTAAATCATGGCGCTGCTTAAGGCGACGAGCCTTTGCACGGATCTCCATCATTGAAAGATTGGGTGAATCATCGATAAAGAGCGGTGCATCAGAGATTTCGCCCATACGACGCGCAAGCTTTGCCCACTCATCATCTGAAAGCTGACCAGAGCGAATATTGTTTAGTCCTACGCGAGCCTCTGAAGACAACATACGCATTGTGATTTCAGACTTCGACATTTCGAGAGAGAAGATCACTGCAGCTTTATTTTCATGGATTGATGCATAGCGCGCAATATCGAGACCCAGCGTTGACTTACCAACAGCAGGACGCGCTGCAACGATAATCATATTTCCCGGGTGCAATCCGTGAGTTAACTTATCGAGATCGCGGAATCCTGTCATAACACCTTCAACTCCACCACCCTTTGAGATTGCTTCAATCTCATCGAGAGCTTGTGGGAGCAAGGTATTCAATTGAACATAATCTTCTGATGAACGACGTTCGGTGACGGCATAGATCTCAGCTTGTGCAGCATCGACTGCATCATCAACCTCACCGCTTTGATCGTAACCGAGTTGTACAACCTTTGTTCCTGCTTCAACGAGGCGACGCATGATTGCGTGATCGAGAACAATCTTGGCGTAATAACTTGCATTAGCTGCAGTAGGAACAGAAGAGATAAGCGTGTGAAGATATGGCGCACCACCTGCACGTGCAATCTCACCGCGCTTTGTGAGTTCGGCAGAGACGGTAATTGCATCAGCTGGTTCACCGCGACCATAGAGATCGAGAACAGCTTCAAAAATTAATTCATGTGCAGGGCGATAGAAATCGCGTGAACGTAAGACCTCAACTACATCTGCAATTGCATCTTTCGATAACAACATTCCACCTAATACAGATTGCTCGGCTTGGAGATCTTGGGGTGGGGTGCGTTCGAATTCAACGCCGACAGTATTCTGTTGGCCGCGCTGGGCGCTATTGGATGGGAATTCTGCGATGCTCACGGGGAGTAACTTCCCACTCAAGGGTGACAAAAGCGATTGGCCCTGTGCGTAAAGGTGTGCGTAACTCGCCCATTCCTGTGTGAAAGGGTGGGGATAACTTGTGGATAACTGTGGATATCGGTGGATAAGCCTCCAATTGAGCGCGAATATCTGTGGAGAGAGAATTATCCCGACATCTCAAATAGTGGTCTTTCCCTTCAACTCTCTCTGAGTAAGGGAAACTAACGACCATGATCGTTGATTACGCCCTCTACCAGAATGGTCTTCGCTATCAGGAGCCATCAAATCTCGGTGAATTAATCAGCAAGGCAAAGAGTGAAGGTGGCTTCGTCTGGCTCGGTCTTGCAGAGCCATCCGTTGAAGAGTTCGAAAAGATCATGGGTGATTTTCAATTCCATCCTTTGGCAATTGAAGATGCGGTTGCTGCACATCAACGACCTAAATATGAGGAGTATCCCGAAGTTCAGGTGATGGTCCTCAAGACCGCCTTCTATGAAGAGGCAGGTAGTTTGATCTCAACCGGTGAAATCTTCTGCTTTATTGGAGAGCATTTTATTGTGGTGGTCCGCCATGGAAGCGGTGCACCTCTTGCCAACACTCGCCACCACTTAGAAGGCAACCCAGAACATTTAGCTAAGGGTCCTTATGCAGTTCTCCACGCAATTCTCGATCACGTTATCGATTGCTATATCGATATCTCCATTGAGCTAGAGACAGATGTGAATCAAGCAGAGGCCAAAGTCTTTAGTGAATCGCGAGTGAGCGCATCCCAAGAGATATATCTTCTCAAGCGTGAGGTGATCGAGTTCCGTCACGCTATCGATCCATTGCTCTCACCACTTCAGAATATTGCCAGTATCGGTGCGCGCCATATTCCAGCAGAGCTGACACCATTCTTTAGAGATACTTTGGATCATCTTTCACGTGCCTCTGATGCTGCATCAGGTTTAGATTCTCTTCTTCAATCAGCGTTACAGGCAGAGATTGCGCAAGTGCAGCTGCAGCAAAATGAAGATATGCGCAAGATTACTTCTTACGTAGCACTTGCCTCTGTTCCAACAATGGTTGCAGGTATCTATGGAATGAACTTTGACACTATGCCAGAACTACGTTGGCAATTTGGTTATCCAGCAGTACTTGGCTCTCTCGTTCTTATAACCGCTTTTCTCTATCGAAAGTTTAAGAAATCTGGCTGGTTGTAACTACCTATTTCTTTCTCTTCACATGAGGCGGGAAGTTGCCATTGCGCTTGAAATAGCCATGACGTTTCATGAAAATCCAAAAAGCGATAGCTTGGATCGCAATGATTGATTTGTACCAAATCTCCATGGTGCTACCTAGAAGAACCATTCACAATGAAAGTTGGACCGTATCCCCGGCATTCGCACCTTCCATTCCGAATGTGGCCACAGCGAACATAATTACGGAAAATACAATCTTCTTGTTGGATAATTTATTTATAAACATATACGCAACTTTCTCTTAGGAGAGTGAAGTTACTTAATTTGAATTCTTAATGAAATCAGGAGTCCCCTATTTGGATAGAAAAACAAAACACCCGCCGACCAAAATGGTGGCGGGTGTTTTGGTAAGAAATTAAGCAGCTGTTACTGAGATAGCCACAGTCGCGACAACATTGTGTCCGAGTGAGACCTTTACAGAGTAGTTGCCAGTCTTCTTGATATGACCTGATGTCTTGATGTTATGGCGATCAACATCGATCTTCGCAACAGACTTGATAGCTGCAGCGATGTCCTTATCGGTTACTGAACCGAAGAGACGTCCTGCTGTACCTGTCTTAACTGCAACAGTGACCTTAGCTGCCTCAAGAGCTGCCTTGATCTCCTTAGCGTGATCGATATCGCGGATCTCGCGTGCAGCGCGTGCACGACGGATACCCTCGATCTGCTTCTCTCCACCAAGTGTCCATGCAATTGCTGCACCACGTGGAAGGAGGAAGTTACGTGCATAACCATCTTTAACTGTTACAACGTCACCGGCTGAGCCGAGCTTTGCAACTTCACGAGTAAGAATGAGCTTCATAGTAGTCAGTTCTCCTTATCGCGCTGAAGATGTGTAAGGCAGTAGTGCTACTTCACGGCTGTTCTTAACAGCTGTAGCTACTGCGCGCTGGTGTTGTGTGCATGCGCCTGTGACGCGGCGAGCGCGGATCTTTCCGCGATCTGAGATGTACTTGCGAAGTGTCGCAATATCCTTGTAATCGATATATGTGACCTTGTCGCGGCAGAAGCTGCAAGGCTTCTTCTTGAACTTCTTATTAAGAGCAGCGGCTTTTGCGCCCTTATTCTTAACCTCTTTGAGGTTACGGTTATTTCTTGCTCCCATTATGGTGCTCCTTTTCGGGCCCTAACTTTTTACTGTTAGGAATGGTTTAGTTACGGATAATTACCTAGTTAATGAATTAAAAAGGTGGTTCGTCGGTTGTAGATGGAGAACCCCATCCACCACCGGCTGGTGACGTTGATGCAGCAGCCCATGGATCTTCATTGAAGTCAGCAGCTGGGGCTGAGAAGCCCCCTCCACCATTTCCGCCTGCAGCGCGTTGGGTACGTGTGACCTTAGCTGTTGCATTGCGAAGTGATGGACCTACCTCATCAACTTCTACCTCAAAGACTGTGCGCTTCTCGCCTTCTTTTGTCTCATATGAACGCTGCTTGAGACGACCTGTAAGAATGACGCGCATTCCCTTGGTGAGTGTCTCTGCAACGTTCTCAGCAGCTTGACGCCAGATATTGCATTGAAGGAAGAGGCTCTCGCCATCTTTCCACTCGTTCGTAGCTTTATCTAAGTAACGAGGGGTTGAAGCAACGCGGAATTTAGCTACCGCCGCACCCGATGGGGTAAAGCGAAGCTCTGGATCGTCAACGAGGTTGCCGACCAATGTGATTGTTGTATCTCCTGCTGCCATTTTTATACCTTCTATTCTTCTCTGGGGTTCTCTACTGGTTGAGTCCGTGCAATTAAGTTACTCGTCCAAACCGACATCGTCGAGATAATTTCTCGGCGTTGTGGGTATTAATTACAGTGGACGGATGACCTTTGTACGAAGGATTGATTCGTTCAAGTTGAGCTGACGATCGAGCTCCTTGATTGCGGCTGGCTCGCAGTTCATATCTGCAACTGCGTAGATGCCTTCGCCCTTCTTATTGATCTCGAATGACATGCGGCGCTTGCCCCATACATCGAGCTTATTGACAGCACCACCGCTGTCCTTGATGATCTTGAGATAAGTCTCAAGCGATGGTGTGACGGTACGTTCTTCTAGATCTGGATCAAGAATGATCATGAGTTCATAGTGACGCATGTGTTAACCCGACCTCCTCTGGACTAAGACGGCCACGGTATTTCCGTGACAGGAGGGTTAAAAACCTGGATCTTTATGGCCGGATGGCCCCTCAGATGCAGGGGGTTAAGGGTAACTCGGTAGGCCTAGAAGTGGAAATTTCACCTATTTATATGGGTAGTTCAGGCCAATAGCGCAAGGAGAGGAGACCGCCAGAGCGATGCCTGCGGGCCAGGGCGATCGCCAGGGCGATCAGCGCTGCGATTCGGAAGATTGTGATTGCGGCATAGGCCTTCACTGGGAGACCAAATTCTGCTCCGGTAAGAAGTGCGAGGTGTTGCCAGATTGCTAGGTGATAGAGAATCTCCGCAGATTGCCAGAACCAGAACCAGCTGAGATCTCGCTTATCTCTCATTGCAAGGATGACCAGTGGGAGAAGCCAGAGAACATACTGCGGTGAATACACCTTACCGACCGTAATAAGAACGATAAAGATAAAGATTGAACTTTCGGCAAGGGTGAGAGTCTCTCTCGTCTGCAATAGAAAGATCGATACTCCCAATACACCCATCAACAAAGTCAGCAGTGACAAGTAATTGATATTGGTGAGATTTAAGCCGAATACGCTGAGGGCATACCAGATCGATCCCCAATCAGCTTCGCGATGAAGATTGAGATCGTAGAAACGCCACCACCCTTCGGGGGTTGTGAGCGCAAATGGAATATTAATTGCGATAAATGTTCCCAATGAGATTGAAAGATATTGAATACCTCGCTTTATCTCTTGGCGCCGTAAGAAGATGATAAGGATTGGTAAGAGTAAGGCGATGGGAAAGAATTTAGTTGCAATCGAGACTCCGAGGATTGCAGCACTTGCTAACTCTTGCTTGCGATCAAACCAATAAATTGCAAGGAGCGTTGTCACAATCGCCCAGAGATCCCAATTGATAAAGAGTGCAAGTATTCCTGTTGGTGCCAGCGTATAAACAAGTGCGTTATCTGGTTTCATTCGAAGGATGAGAACTGCAGATGCAATAAAGAGTAGGGCAATTAAAATGGAGCTGAAGTTAAAGTAGCTGACCGGTCCATCAGGTGAAACCTTGGCGGTTGCCCACATAACCAAACCTTGTAGGACTGGGTATTCAACAGCTTGGTCACCACCGTTATATGCCCACTCACCTTTTCCAAATGCACGTTCACTAAAGAGCGCCGGCAAATCGCTATAACAGGCGTGAATATATTGGCCTGGGCCGGCCCATACCGATCCTTGGCATGGGCTGAACTTGGCAAAGGAGAGGAGTGAAGCAAGGATTGCAAAGAGAATAATGACGCGAGTATTTACGCGCATAGAGAAGTTCCTATTACTTCTTCTTCATTGACTGCTTGCCACCGCTTGTCATCACAATCGGATCTAAACCACCAACATTTGCAGGTGCTGGGAAATCCAAGACTGGTTGGCCCTTCAATGCGCCCTTCATAAAGGCGGTCCAGATTCGAGCTGGGAACGATCCACCTGTCACCGATGTCAATCCACCAATACCGTTAAGAGATTCAGATGCGCTATCTCTAAAGAGAGCAACAGATGCTGCAAGTTGTGGTGTGTATGCGCTAAACCAGGCAGATGCATTTGATTGCGATGTTCCGGTCTTACCGGCAGCTGGGCGACCGAGTCCGAGCGCTGCTGCACCAGTTCCGCCATTAACAACAGATTTCAACGCATAAGTCAGATCTGCCATGACCTCTTTACTAAATACCTCTTGTGTCTTTGGCTTTCCTTCGTAGAGCACGCCCTTATTAGGACCAGTTACTTGGGCAACCATGTATGGCTTTGAGTAGATTCCATTTGCAGCAAATGTTGCATATGAGTTAGCAACATCGATGACATGTGGACTTGCCACACCTAATGAGACCGAAGGTGTTGGCATCATCGCAATATTCTCTGGAATACCTGAGCGGCGAGCCACATCAACAACTCGATCAAGGCCTGCCTTTATTCCGAGTGGAACATAGACGGTGTTGATTGAGTGTTGAGTCGCCGTCATGAGATCGACTTGGCCCCAACCTTCGCCGCCGTAGTTATCTACGAGGTAAGGCTTACCGAGATCATCGAAAGTTTGTGGCGTATCGCCATTCCACATCGATGTCAGTGGGATCCCTTGTTCGAGAGCTGCGATCAAGGCAAATGGTTTAAAGGTTGAACCCGCGAGAGCAATCGATTGGGTAGCGTCGTTAAGTTGGCGTACTACATAGTCTTTTCCGCCATACATAGCGATGACCTCGCCTGTACCTGGGCGAATAGCGACGAGTCCAATATGAAGATTTGCTGGAGCTTTACTTGGATATAACTTATTCACTGCATCGACTGCAGATTGCTGTGCACGTTGTTCGAGCGTTGTCTTGATGACATATCCGCCGACCATCAGCTGCTCTTGTGTAAATCCAAGCTTGGATAACTCTTTCTGTACAGAATCAATGATGTAACCCTTAGGACCACTGAGTGACCCGCCAGTTGTACGAGGTGAGATTGTCGGCATCTTTGCCGCCTTCGCCTCTTCGGCGGTAATCCACTTCGCTTCTAACATTCCATCGATAACATATTTAAAGCGAGCCTCAAGGCGAGCGGCGTTTCGTGCCTTCTGATCCTTATCGCCGTAGAAAGGATCGTAAAGTCCAGGTGATCTCAAGATACTTGCAATGACCGCTGATTGAGAGATTGAAAGTTGATTTGCGTTGCGGTTGAAGTACTGCTGCGCAGCTGTCTGCACACCGTAAGAACCTCGACCGAAGTAAATGGTATTGAGATAGTTTTCAAGGATCTGATCTTTTGTCATCGCGTTCTCTAACTTGAGAGAGATGACCAACTCTTTAATCTTTCGTTGAATACTTCGCTCGGGCGTTAAGAATGCAGTCTTTGCATATTGCTGGGTAATCGTTGATCCACCACGTCCATTACCGAAAGTGATGACATTAGAAAGGACTGCTTGAGATAAACCTTTAACGCTAAAGGCGCGGTTGGAGTAGAAGCTGCGATCTTCGGCAGCCATTACTGCGTAACGAAGTCGCAATGGAATCTTTGCTAAGGGAAGTATCTGGCGATTCTGTGCGCCGATTCGACCAATCTCTTGCCCATTTGAGTATTGAATAACAGTTGCTTGGCTATTTACATATGCATTGGGATCTGGAATATCGACGGTAAACCAAGCGAGCGCAAAGAGGGTAGAGCCTGCAACGAAGCCAAAACCAGTAAGAAATACGGCTGCGCGGATGAGCTTGGTTTTAATCACTTTCCAAGGTTACCGCTGAAATCCTCATCCTCGAGGGTGCGTTGCCTACGTGGTGGCTTTCGCATACTTCCATCACCTAATAAATAGGTAGAACAGAGGTGATTCCATGAACATTCACGGCAAACTTCAACGATATAGACAGAGAATTCACCAAACTCTTTCTCCATCTCAATTAATTCAGATGGGCTCTTGATGCGCCCGGAATACTGACCCAATTGATCACCAAATGTATAGCGCAGCTCGACCAATGAATCTTTCTTACAGACCGGACAGTTTCTCCCAGCCTTCTCACCATGAAACTTTGCCGCTCGCATGAGATATGGATCGGCATCACAGGCATCGACGACACCACGGAAGAGGGCGAGGAGAGTTGCGCGCTTATCGAGTGAATAATCGATGAACCCTCGTTGAGTTCTTGCTTGCAGCGCCATGGCGAGAAGAATATTCGCTTTATCGCCACTACGCTTCTCGTGTGCAAGCAAAAGGTGCGACCTTCTGGCAGCTCATCGTCGATCGACGTATGCGTCCACTTCTGCGCACTCGATGGACCGGTCAATTTACCGATGGAATCTTCCAGAGCGCTCTCGCCTCATTTGTCCTCTTCTCACCAGAACGGCAAGCATCTGCCCTCAGCGCAGCGGTCGCATTTGCTGTCGTCTTACTTCCATATTCAATTGTTGGCCCAATGGTCGGCACTTTGCTCGATCGATTCTCGCGACAGCGAGCTGTTCTCTTCTCTAATCTCACACGCTCAGCGACACTTATCTATATTGCGCTACTGATCTTTCAAGGTCGCACCGGAGTCGAATTAACTGCTTTTGTTCTTATCGCATTTGGCGTGAATCGTTTGATTCTCGCTGGGCTCTCGGCAGGATTGCCGCTCGTTGCACCGAGCTCCTCTCTTATTGCCGCAAATGCTCTCGCCGTTACAGGTGGCTCGGTCTGGGTTGTTCTCGGTGGTGGAATGGGCCTATTAATAAGGCGTTTAACTGATGCCTTCACAACTGCCGATCACGCAGATGGTTATCTCATCCTTGCCGCATCTGGCGGTTATTTGATGGCTGCGCTCTTTGCCTCAATGATGAAGAAATCTGAAATTGGTCCTGCGCCGCATCAAATTCGTAAGGCATCACTTACGGAAGGATTTATAGAAGTTCGCGAAGGATTTAAATTCCTTGCAGTTCACCAAGATGCCGCCCGTGGAATTATTACAACAGCTATTCATCGCGGAGGAATCACCGCACTTACATTAACTGCAATGTTACTTGAGCGAAATACCTTTAATGATCCGGCCGATAGTGAGGCTGGTCTTGCTGGCTTAAGTGTCGCTCTCTCATTTGCTGCAATTGGTTTCACCATTGGCGCACTTGTTGCTCCTATGGGAGTGCGCTGGACTGGACGCCATCGTTGGATGCGCCTATCAATGTTCGCTGCTGCTTTCGGAACTCTGATTCTTGTGATTGATCGTAATCAAATCCTCTTATGCGCTGCCGCATTTACAACCGGTTTATTTGGCCAGAGCGTTAAGGTGACAAATGATGCGCTAGTGCAATCAAAGATTAGTGATGAGTTCCGTGGTCGCGTCTTTGCTGTCTATGACGTTGTTGTAAATGGATGCATCGTTTCATTCGCGATTATCTCTGCCTTACTTCTACCGCAAAGTGGAGACTCGTGGGTGGTACCTTCACTTGTCTCGCTGAGCTACCTTCTTGTTGCAACTTTCTTACTTCGCCCCAAGAAGTTCTTTCTTAAGGGTGGCGACGTGAACGCCACCACTCCATAAGTTCTTCGGTAGCGCGCTCTTGCCCAAGCGGGCCATGCTCCATCCGAAGCTCCATTAAGAAATCCAGCGCTTTGCCGACATCGGCAGATGGTTTGATACCCAAGAGCTGCATAACCTGTGCACCATCGAGATCAGGGCGAATCTTTGAAAGCTCTTCTTCCTCCATCAACTTTGCAATGCGCTCTTCTAAGCCGTCATATGTGCGAGAGAGGCGTTCAGCCTTCTTTATATTGCGGGTAGTGCAATCTGCGCGTGTGAGAACATGGAGATGGGTGAGTAAATCGCCCGCATCACGAACATATCGTCGGACAGCTGAATCGGTCCATTCCCCATCACCATAACCATGGAAACGTAAGTGAAGCGCAGTCAGTGTTTCGACTGCATCGATAGTCTCGTTATCAAAGCGGAGCGCTTTCAATCGAGATTTAGCAAGACGTGCACCGACAACCTCGTGATGGTGGAATGAGACACCGCCACCTGCAATGAGATTACGTGTCTTTGGTTTTCCAATATCGTGCAATAGAGCAGCAAGACGATTGACAAGATTAGGTCCACCTAATCGATCCTCTTGTGTGATTGCTTGTTCGAGAACTGTGATGGAGTGTTCGTAGACATCTTTATGGTGATGGTGTTCATCAATCTCAAGGCGCAACTTAGGAATCTCAGGGATGACATGCTCTGCGATTCCTGTATCTACAAGAATTGTGATTCCGATTCTTGGATTTGGTGACATCAACATCTTTACAAATTCATCACGGATGCGTTCGGCAGAGATAATCGAGATTCGCCCCGACATATTGTGCATTGCATCTAATACTTCTTTATCAAGGGTGAAATCTAATTGGCTAGCAAAGCGAGCAGCGCGCATCATTCGCAATGGATCATCAGAGAAAGATTGGGTAGCACTTGCTGGTGTGCGAAGAACCTTGGCAGCCAAATCTTCGATTCCATTAAAGGG
Source organism: Actinomycetota bacterium (assembly GCA_041179685.1). Taxonomy (GTDB): domain Bacteria; phylum Actinomycetota; class Actinomycetes; order Nanopelagicales; family Nanopelagicaceae; genus Planktophila. The sequence continues at coordinate 8,072 of JBEGSV010000017.1, read as the reverse complement.
ATCGATAAATTCAGGGGTTGCCGTTGTAAGTTCTAACGCCATCGAGTTCACTGTGAAGTCACGGCGAGATAGATCACCTTCAATATCATCACCGTACTCAACATCGGGATTACGAGAATCTTCTTCATACTTCTCGCTGCGATATGTAGTTACTTCAACCGTTGTGTCGCCGCGCTTACCAGCGATAGTTCCAAATTGAATTCCGGTATCCCAAACATTCTCTGCCCACTTCTTTAAAATCTTCTTTGTTTCTAATGGATGGGCATCAGTTGTGAAATCAAGATCATTGCCGAGCCGTCCAAGAATCGCATCGCGAACTGGACCGCCTACGAGCGCCAATCGATAACCCTGCTCTTTAAAGGCAGCGGCGAGAGAGCTCGCCAGAGGCGCCCGCTCAATGAGGGTCGCCAAAGCCAGCTCTCGCCCTAAATCGCTCTTCGTGCCACTCACAATAGATAAGCCTAATAGGTACTCTTACTCCATGACCCCGGCACCTAGTGCGGGCAGCGAAGGTAGTAAGAAGAAGCGTCGACGTAAGCGTCCGGCGAATCGCTCCCCACAAAATTCACCTACCCAAGAGGGTGGGCAGCAAGAGAAGAAGACCCCCGCAAAGAGAGGCGCTCCTGCACGTACCTATGCAAAGCGCGTCGACGAGGTGAGTGCTGGCGGTCTCGTCATCGATACCACCGGCAAGCTCGGTCTCTTAATCGGCCGTCGCGATCAGAAGGATTCGAGCGGAAAGAAGATTCTCTGGTCACTTCCTAAGGGCCATATTGAAGAGGGTGAAACTCCCGAGCAAGCTGCTCTACGCGAAGTCGCTGAAGAGACTGGAATCCAATCTGAGATTAAGAAATCTCTTGGTGTCATTGATTTCTGGTTTATGGCGGGCGGGAAGCGAATTCATAAAACCGTGCATCACTATCTCTTCCGTGAAAGTGGCGGGTTACTTGCGGCGCAAGAGAGTGAAGTTGATGAGGTGGCATGGTTTCCGTTGGAGGAAATTATTGAAAAGCTCGCCTACCCTGATGAGAAGAAGTTAATTGCCCGCACCAATGCGACGACAGTCCTTGAGGCGCAATGAAGAAGGTCTTCCTCGCTATCGCTACTGCGCTCATTGCACTCGTTGCAATGCCGCCGGTGGACGCTGCAACACCAGTCGTTCGTGTAGTAGATATTCCTCATCGCAATTTCGATGGAACTTTTCGCGATAACGAATTAGCGACAGCGCTCACGCCAGATGGCAGATTAGGTAAAGCGCTCTTTCAATCAAATAGCACCGCAACCTGGGTTATTGATGCTCATCTCATCGATGAAGTATTAGATATGGCAGATGGTTACACATTTGAGGGAAGAGAAGATCCGGTCGGGGCAAGTATCGCTCAGATTTGGTTACAACAATTAAGGATTGCGACAGTTGGTAATCCAATCGTTGCACTTCCCTATGGAAATCCAGATGCATCACTGGCAAGGAAATTGGCACCAAGTGAGATTAAGTATTACTCAGCCTTAGGTGCGGAAAAGCTAGAGTCTTTCTTTGCTCGCCCAGTTATCTCACAGAACGGTTGGGGCCAGGGAAAATCGCGCCTAGATAGCCAATATCAAGAGTTTTACCGTAATGAAAGAGCGCTCTTACTCGGCTTAAGTAAGGTAATTGATGTACCTGAGATTAGCGATCTTCGCCAGCGCCTTGGCATCGTTCTCAATCCTTTATTAAGCGTTGAAGAGCGTGCATATTTCTCTTATTCAGCACGCGATGCAGTGCGAAAAGTTTCAAGTAAGTTAAAAGTTGTCTCAGGTCGCTATCAACTCACTTCAACCACAACTAAGGTTCCACTGACATTGGTCAATAAATTTGAGACAGCTACTACTATCAATCTCTCGTTGATTCCAATGAATTCCCGTGTTCAAGTTGAAAACGTCAATAACATCACCTTGCCAGCTAAATCCCAGATTCAAATCTCTGTACCTTTTGAGGTTATTGCATCTGGTTCGACTTTGGTCCTTGCCCAATTTATGACACCACAAGGAACTCGAGTCGGAGAAGTTTCAAAGTTAAATCTCACTCTTACTGTCATTGATTCCCGTATCGCCTGGTTTACGACCGGTGCCGGCATACTTCTCTTTATTGGTGCGATAACTCAATCAGTGCGTCGAATCCGCAGGAGTCGCCATGAAAAATAATGAGCTTTTCCGCGCCTCTTCAATTATGGCGATTGGAACAATTCTCTCTCGAATTACTGGTTTCTTCCGTGCGATTCTTGGAGTAGCTGTCTTAGGTACTGCGCTACTAGCTGACACATACAACGTTGCAAATACAATGCCTAACATTCTCTACAACTTACTTGTTGGCGGCGCACTTACCGCAATCTTTGTTCCCCAATTGGTCAGATCATTTGGCGATGAAGATGGTGGCCACGGTTTTGCATCTCGCCTGGTTACAACTATCTCTGGAATTTTGCTCGCACTTGTTATAGTCGGCGTTCTCTTTGCTCCATATCTCGTCCGTTTATATGCACCTGAATTCTCTGATCTAGGTTTTGAGCAAGAGCGAGAAATTGCCATTGCATTTACACGATATTGCCTGCCGCAGATCTTCTTCTTGGGGCTCTTCACAATGCTCGGTCAGGTTGCCAATGCGCGCGGTTCTTTCGCACCACTGATGTGGGCGCCGATCGCCAATAACCTTGTAGTTATCGCTGTTTTCTCAGGATTTCTCGCCTTTCAGCGCAATATCTCAGTCGGCACAATCACTGATTTCCAGATTCAACTGCTGGGATGGGGCACGACCGCCGGAGTTGTAATTCAAGCTCTGATTTTGATTCCAGTGGTGAAGCGATCTGGAATCAAGTTACGGCCTGTCTTTGGGGTTAAAGGTTTAGGAAAATCGTTCTCACTTGCAGGCTGGACTTTGATCTACGTTCTTATCTCTCAACTTGGCTATCTCGTTACCGTCAATGTGGCTACAGCTGCCGCAGTTCGCAGCGCGAAGGCGGGAATCTCAACCGGTGTTGGATTTACTCCCTATACCAGCGCTTACTACATCATGCTATTGCCTTACTCAATTGTGACAATCTCTATTGTGACTGCGCTACTTCCACATCTCTCTCGACTGGCGATTGAGAAGAAGGTAGAAGATGTACGCCTTCAATTGATTCGCGCAATCAAAATGGTCGGTGTTGTCACTGTTCCTAGCGCGATCGCACTCATCTTCTTTGGACCGCTTATGACAGAGGTTCTCTATATGGGAATCTCACTCGATGATTCGAGATATATCGGATATGTCTTGGCAGCACTTGGTTTAGGACTTGTTCCATTTAGTATCAACTTGATCTTGGTTCGTGGCTTTAACGCCTTTGAAGATACTAAAACACAAGTAATCTCAATCTTTATCATCAATGTGATCTCAGTTCTCTTCTCTTATCTCTTCCTCTGGAAGTTAGAGAGCGATGTTGTAACGATTGGCCTCGGAATCGCCTTCTCAATCAGTTATATCGTCGGCCTCTCAATCACCTTAAAGCTGATCAAGAAGCATGTTGGCACTCTCTCGATCAAGGATTTTGCCCGCCAACACCTCACACTCTTCCTGGCATCAATTCTTGCGATGGCTCCACTCTTTGCCCTCTCGACATATCTCGGTTGGGTCAGCGATGAGGTCTCTTTGCTGGTGCGAGCTCTTCGCTTGATCTTCACCTTGGCTCTCTCTGGAATCGCATACCTTTTCTTCGCACATCGCTTTAAAGTGGCTGAAATCGCAGGTCTTCGGAGCTTCGCCACATCTGCTCTCGCTAAGCTCAAGCGATAAAGGCGCGGTAAGGTGCGCATATGAGCACTGAAGTACGCGATATCGTCATTGTTGGTTCTGGCCCTGCTGGATACACCGCTGCAATCTACGCAGCTCGCGCACAACTCAACCCTGTGATCTATGAAGGTTCTGTCACAGCCGGTGGTGCGTTGATGAATACCACTGAGGTTGAAAACTTCCCTGGCTTTATCGATGGAATCATGGGACCAGATCTCATGGATAACATGCGCAAGCAGGCGAAGCGCTTTGGTGCTGAACTCATCACCGATGATGTGGTCGAAATGGATCTCAATGGTGAAATTAAGACCATTAAAGATGGTTCTGGAAATATCGTAAAGACAAAGGCAGTTATCTTGGCGATGGGTTCTGCCTACCGCGAGATCGGTCTTGAGAATGAGAAGCGACTCTCGGGTCGTGGAGTCTCATGGTGTGCAACCTGCGATGGTTTCTTCTTCCGTGATCAGGTTATTGCCGTTGTCGGTGGTGGAGACTCTGCAGTCGAAGAGGCAACATTCCTCACAAAGTTTGCATCAAAGGTAGTCCTTATCCATCGTCGTGATTCTCTGCGCGCTTCAAAGATCATGCAAGATCGCGCATTTAATAATCCAAAGCTTGAAATTATGTGGGATACCGAAGTCATTGATGTTCTTGGTGCTGAAAAGGTCGAAGGTCTCAAGCTTCGCAATACAAAGACAGGTGAAGAATCCACTGGAGCATTTACCGGTCTCTTTGTCGCTATCGGACATATTCCACGTTCAGAGCTTGTGACATCACAGGTTGCACTCGATGACGAAGGCTATGTAAAGGTCGAGGGTCGTTCAACACGCACCAATCTCACCGGAGTCTTTGCATGTGGCGATCTCGTCGATCACACCTACCGCCAAGCGATCACTGCTGCAGGTTCAGGGTGCCAAGCCGCGTTAGACGCAGAGAAGTTCCTCTCTCACTAGTACTCTTGCCTTAATATTCTTTACAAGTAAATTTCAATAAATTCAGCAATAGATACTAAAAATAGGAGCATGTAATGAGCGCACCAATCAAGGTCACAGCGGCAGATTTCGATCAGCTTGTATTGAAGAGCAGCAAGCCTGTTCTCGTTGATTTCTGGGCAGAGTGGTGTGGTCCATGCCGCGCAATCGCTCCAATCTTGGACGATATCGCTGCAGAGCATGGAGATAAGCTCACAATTGCAAAGCTCAACACAGATGAAGAGTCAGCTATTGCAATTAAGTATGGCGTCACATCGATTCCAATGCTTAATGTCTACGTTAATGGCGAAGTTGTGAAGACCATCATCGGTGCAAAGCCAAAGCCAGCACTCTTGAAGGAACTCGAAGGCTTTATCTAAATCTCTTATGAAGGAGTTATCTCCAGATGAGATTCGCTCTTTCCAACAAGAGCGTGGACTCCATGTCACCGGTGAGTTAAATGACGCGACTCAACGCGCCTTAGAAGAGGCGCGTTGGAAGCTCGGTGATCGATCTCTTCACCTGCAGCCATCTCCCATGATGCGCGGAGATGATGTTGCGACTTTACAGGCACGTCTGACTGAGATGGGTTTCAACTGTGGTCGCGTTGATGGGATCTATGGTCCTGCAACCGAGAGCGCGGTGAAGGAGTTCCAGAAATCTGTTGGTGCAAAGGTTGATGGAAAATGTGGTCCTGCAACCATCATCGCCTTTCTGCGATTAACAAAGACAATTTCTGGTGGCGCTCCCACTGCTCTTCGTGAAAGTGCAGAGCAGAAGAATCGCGGCCCTGCACTTGCAAATAAAGTTATTGTCTTAGATCCAGGATCTAACTCTGGTGAAGAAGAGATCACACTCGATATTGCACATCGCATTGAAGGGCGTTTACTTGCACTTGGTGCAACGGTTTTTCTTACACGCGGTGCAACAAACAATCCCAGTGAAGAAGAGCGAATTACTTTTACCAATAAGAACACCGCAGATTTATTGATCTCGCTCCATACAGATCGCCATCACAATAGCGCTGCAGAGGGGGTTGCGACCTTCTTCTATGGCAGCGATGCACATGGAATTCACTCGATTGTCGGCGAACGTTTCGCATCACTTGTGCAGCGTGAGATATCTGCCCGCACCGATCTACTTAATTGTCGCACCCATGCAAAGACGTGGGATATTTTGCGCCTCACCCAATCTCCTGCAATCCGTGTAGATCTTGGATACCTCACCAATTCAGGAGATGCCGCCCGCCTTGCACGTGCAGAGTTCCGAGATACCTTGGCTGAAAGTTTCATTATCGCTATCCAGCGCCTCTATCTCTCAGCTGAAGATGATGCAAAGACTGGAACTCTTCGAATCTCTGACTTACGTCGCGCAGGTATTAGAGCTAATTAAGTACCGAGATTTCTGACATATATGGGAAGATTCTTCCCATGTCAGAGGTGAATGTTCGATATCAGACCGGAGCTCCACAGAATCTTGAGACCCGGTTTGCCGCTCGAGCCGCCGGAATGTTGCCCTCTGAAATTCGCGCACTCTTCGCAGTAGCTTCGCGTCCAGAGATTGTTTCACTCGCTGGCGGTATGCCTAATCTTTCGGCGCTTCCAATGGAGATGATGGCGGGCGTTGTTAATAATTTAATTCTGACCAATGGATCTGAGGCGCTGCAATATGGAAGCGGTCAGGGCCACCCAAAACTTCGCGAACAGATCTGCGATGTAATGGCTCTTGAAGGTATCCGTGCAAACCCTGACGATGTTGTTGTTACAACTGGTTCCCAGCAGGCGCTCGACCTTATCTCTCGTATCTTTATCGATCCAGGCGATGTTGTCTTAGTTGAAGCACCTTCCTATGTCGGCGCTCTCGGTACATTCCGCCAATATGAGGCCTCTGTTGTTCACGTCGAGATGGATCACGATGGAATGGTCCCTGAATCTCTACGCAATGCGATTACCAGCGTTCGTGCAGCGGGGCGAAAGATTAAATTCCTCTACCTGATCCCTAACTACCAGAACCCAACTGGAGTCTGCCTTCCTGCGGATCGTCGTACTGAAATTCTTAATATCTGCCGTGAAGCGGGCATCTTCGTTGTAGAAGATAACCCGTATGGCCTACTTGGTTTCGATAAGCCATCACCTAATGCGATGCGCGCAGAGGATTCTGAGAACGTTATCTATCTAGGTTCTTTCTCAAAGACAATCGCATCGGGACTTCGTGTGGGTTGGGCGTTGGTGCCACAATCACTGAAGGATAAGTTGGTAATCGCCTCTGAATCTTCAATCTTATGTCCGTCAAACTTTACTCAGTTAACAATCTCGAGCTACCTTGCAGATCAGCCTTGGCGTGATCAGATTGCAAGCTTCTGTGAGCTCTACAAAGTTCGCCGCGATGCGATGCTTGAATCACTCTCTGAATATTTTCCAGCAGAGGCGACATGGACAAAACCTGGGGGTGGATTTTATGTCTGGGTTAACTTGCCACCAGAGATTGATACCAAAGCTTTGATGCCGAAGGCGATCGTTGCCAAGGTTGCATATGTTCCTGGAAATGCCTTCTATGCAGATGGTCTTGGATCATGGTCGATGCGTCTCTCGTATTGCCATCCAACACCAGAGCGAATTCGTGAAGGTGTGAAGGCGTTGGGCGGGGTTATTAAGCAAGAGATGTCCCGTCGAGGAACAGCTCTCAACTAATTTTGCTTACTTATTACCTTCGATGAGATCTACAAGTCTCTGAAGATCTTCAGTTCCGGCAAACTCAATCACGATCTTTCCCTTGCCTCTACCCATATCAACAGTAACGCGGGTATCAAGGTAATCACTCAACAACTCAGAGGCTGCAAGTCCTGCACCTGATACACCTTTAGCGCCGGCCTTCTTCGCCTTAGTGGTTGAAGGCTTATGGGTTGCAATGATCTCTTCTGTTGCACGAACACTTAAACCTTCACCGACAATACGTGATGCCAACTTCTCAATATCTGCAGAGTCGGTAAGTCCTAGTAGCGCACGTGCATGCCCGGCAGACAAGACACCTGCTGCAACTTTACGTTGAACAGACTCTGGAAGATTAAGGAGACGGATGGTGTTTGAAATCTGTGGACGTGATCGACCGAGTTTGAGCGCTAATTCATCATGGGTACAGCCAAAGTCGGTGAGGAGTTGGAGATAAGCAGCGCCTTCTTCAAGTGGATTGAGTTGGCTGCGGTGAATATTTTCAATGAGCGCTTCACGTAAAAGTTCATTATCCGGAGTCTGTCGAATAATGACAGGTATTGAGGTAAGTCCAGCAGCTTTAGCGGCGCGGAA
>JBEGSV010000016.1:0-8839 GCA_041179685.1 Actinomycetota bacterium | reverse complement strand
TCCGTCGCCTTAAAGAACGCGATGATGAAGACGCACTCTCTCGTATGCAGGCATTCCTGGGAGATGCATCGCACGAACTACGGACGCCATTAACAGTCATCAAGGGATATGTAGAGATGCTCAGCAAGGGCATGATGACTGCAGAGGAAGATAAGGCGCGTGCATATACCCGTGTTAACTCTGAAATCGGTCGGATGGAAACCCTCATCCACGATCTACTTCTCCTTGCAGAGCTTGGAGAGAGCGCCCAACGTGAGAGCGAAGTGCTGGATTTAACCTCACTTCTTGCAGCCCATGGTCAAGATTTTGCAACGCTCCACCCAGATCGAAAAGTGGAACTCGAAATTGCATCTTCAATTTATGTTTCTGGCGTGAGGGATTACTTTTCTCGATTTATCCAAAACTCTCTTAACAACGTTGCACGACATACAGAATCTGGCACCCCGGTAAAGATTTCACTATCGCGACATGGAAAAAACGCGAGGTTGGTTATTGAAGATGGCGGCCCTGGGCTTCCAGAATCGGCTTATCGAGAGAATATCCAGTCCCTTAATCGCTTCGATAAATCTCGATCGCGCGAGAGCGGAGGCTCTGGATTAGGAATGAGCATTATGGCTGCAGTTATTGCAAAGAGCGGTGGTGAGCTTACGCTTCGCAAGAGCACGCTAGGTGGCCTTGCAGTTGTTGCAGAGATTCCTACTTTTCGCGAGTAGATACCAAGCTAGCAACGGTAGCGATTGCCAAGCATCCGATAATTACTGAGAGCGACTGAGTGATCGTAATTTCGGGCACATGGATTCCGGCAACCTCGTGGATATCGATTCCGTGGAGAGCATGGAAGACCAACTTCACGCCGATAAATCCAAGAACAACAGAGAGGCCCTTCCCGATATAAACGAGGCGCTGCATGAGGCCACCAATTAAGAAGTAGAGCTGGCGCAGACCCATCAGGGCGAAGATATTGGCCGTGATGACGATGTAAACATTTTGAGTAAGACCAAAGATTGCCGGGATTGAATCAAGAGCAAATACCAAGTCGGTCATTCCTAGGGTAATGAGCGCGATGGTAAATGGCTTGATTCCCTTTGAGGTGAGGTAAGTAATCAACTTACTTTCCTTCTCCTCCTCCTCTTCAGATCCGCTCTCGCGGAAGAGCTGTACAGCGGTATAAATCAAGAAGGCACCAAAGAGGAAGAAGACCTGCTGGAACTCTTCAATGACCTTTGCGCCGACGGCGATTGCAATGACACGAAGGACGAGAGCAATAAGAATTCCGATGAGAAGAGCAAGTTGTTGCTTTTCGCGAGAAATCTTTAACTTGGTCAGGATAATCACAAAGACAAATAAGTTATCGAACGAGAGTGAGTATTCGGTGAGCCAGCCAGCGAAGAATTCCTTCTGGCTCTGCGGATCAAGCCAGTAGCCCATAAAGATGCCAAAAGCGATTGCGAGCGAGACATAGAAGATTGACCAGAGTGTGACTTCGCGCATTGAGGTATCTTTTTGGCGGTTTGCAATCGCCCAAGCGAAGTCGATAGCCACGACAACTAGTAAAGCGATGATCGTAATAATCCAGTTGGTGGTTGAAATCATTGTGGAAGACTAGCATTACAGGTGTGAGTGAGAGAGAACTGGAAGGCGCCCTCCAAGAACTTCAAGGGGCTATGGCCAAGAGCGAAAAATTCGTTCGAGCTGTTCTCTCTGGTCGAAGGCGCAATATGCAGCCGCTGCAGGAGCGAATTGACCTGAGACCCGTCCAGTTAAAGAGCGGTCTCGTTATTCAAGTCAGTTATAGCGATGGTCGCCAGGTGACATCTAAGAACTTCACCCCGAGCGAGCTTCCATTTATGGAGATGGCGCAATCAGGGTTTGCAAATATCACGGTCGAGCTCGAGGGGGAGACACTTTCTCTGAGAATTTCAAAGAAAGGCGTACCGCTCTTCTCTCGTAGCAAGAATGGTGCAAAGCAGAATTTGTCCCACGATCGAAATAAAGAGAGATTGCTCGATGCCAGTGATCCATTTCTACGTGAGGTAGGAATAGCCGATCTCCATGGGGCGATAAAGCCTTCAAAGATGGATAAGTACAAGCAGGTGGAAGAATTTCTCCGCCTGCTTATCCCTACTCTCAACGATGCAATTTCAGCGGGGCATATCCACACGCCTACTCTCGATAAACCGCTTCGCCTCGTTGATCTAGGTTGCGGCCACGCATACTTAACATTTGCCGCTCATCAATATCTCAAGAGCGTTGGCATACCAGTACAGGTAACCGGTATAGATATTCGTCCAGCTTCACGCGATCGCAATAATGCAATTGCTCATTCACTTGGAATCAACTCCACAATTTCATTTCTCGCCGAAGAAATTTCTCAGACTTCAATCAATGAAGCAGATGTGGCGATAGCACTTCATGCCTGCAATACCGCAACCGATGATTCAATTGCATGGGCGGTTAATAGAGATGTGCCACTCACGCTCTTTGCACCATGCTGCCATCACGATATTCAGGCACAGATGTCAGTTACACCTGAACCGTGGTCACTCATTACTCGCCACGGCATCATGCGAGAGCGACTTGGCGACCTCATTACCGATTCCCTCAGAATTCAATTGATGAAGTTGCATGGCTATCGTGTTGATGCCATCGAATTTATTGGAGGCGAACACACCCCACGAAATCTCATGATTCGAGCGGTGAAGACTGGTGCAGAGGCAGAATCAGGCGAAGTTGAGCGCTACCAAGCCATGACTTCAATGTGGGGAGTAACGCCCGTATTGGCCGCTAAATTGAACCGATAGACTTCCCCTATGTCTAAGGTTCTCGCATCACTTCCTGTCGGTGAAAAAGTCGGTATCGCATTCTCGGGTGGATTAGATACCTCTGTTGCAGTTGCATGGATGCGCGAAAAGGGCGCTATTCCTTGCACTTACACCGCAGATCTTGGCCAATATGACGAGAGCAATATCGAGACCGTGCCAGATCGCGCCAAAGAGTATGGCGCAGAGATTTCCCGTCTCATTGATTGCAAAACCCCACTCATAGAAGAAGGTCTCGCTGCAATTGCATGCGGCGCATTCCATATCCGCTCAGGTGGCAAGCAGTACTTCAATACAACGCCACTTGGTCGCGCTGTGACCGGAACTCTTCTAGTCCGCGCAATGCTCAGCGATAGCGTTGAAATTTGGGGCGATGGTTCGACCTACAAAGGTAATGACATCGAGCGCTTCTACCGTTACGGACTTCTTGCTAATCCAAATCTACGAATCTATAAGCCATGGCTTGATGAAGATTTTGTTCGCGAGCTCGGTGGTCGTAAAGAGATGTCTGAGTGGCTTGTCGCTCATAACTTCCCATACCGCGATAGCGTAGAGAAGGCCTACTCGACTGATGCCAATATTCTCGGCGCAACTCATGAGGCGAAGAACCTCGAGCAGCTAGATGCATCTATCGAAATCGTTACACCGATCATGGGCGTGAAGTTCTGGGACCCATCTGTAAATATCCCATCTGAAGATGTAAAGATTCAATTTGTTCAAGGTCGCCCTGTTGCAATCAACGGAAAAGATTTCACTGATGTTGTTGCGTTGATGCAAGAGGCGAATGCAATTGGCGGACGCCATGGCCTTGGTATGGCTGATCAAATCGAGAACCGCATTATCGAAGCTAAATCACGTGGCATCTACGAGGCTCCAGGAATGGCGCTCCTCTTTATCGCCTACGAGCGCTTGATCAGCGCAATCCATAACGAAGACACCATTGCTAATTACCATGCAGAGGGGCGCCGTCTCGGCCGCCTTCTCTATGAGGGACGCTGGTTAGATCCGCAGAGCTTGATGCTCCGCGAATCACTCACTCGTTGGGTTGCATCTGCCGTTACCGGCGAAGTCACGCTACGTCTGCGCCGCGGAGATGATTACTCGGTCATCAACACTTCGGGGCCAGCTCTGAGCTATCACCCAGATAAGTTATCTATGGAGCGCACAGAAGATGCAGCATTTGGCCCAACCGATCGCATCGGCCAGCTGACTATGCGCAACCTTGATATTGCAGATACTCGCGCAAAGCTTGAGATGTATCGAGAGCAAGGTCAGCTTGGTGGGGGAGACTTCAAGCTGATTCGCCAGCTAGAGGATTAATCTCCGATGTCTCTGCGAACCGAGCAGAAAGCTGTAATTTTCTCTGGCCTTGCATTTATTGCTATGGCAGTTCTGCACATTCCAGATCAGATTTTTCCCCATGGTTTTGATAAGAATGCACCGGTGCAGTTGGTCTCACTGCTGACAGTTGCCGCTCTCTATTCAATCTACATCGCACTCAAGTCGGAAAGATTTAGATTTCACAAGCTTGCAATCTACGGTGCAGTTGCTCTCATCTCGACCCAGCTCATCTCGCTGCTAGCCAGCGGCAATCTCCTCGGCTCACTCATCGGAGATTCAGGCCGCTTTGTTGGATCGATCAGCGTCTTTGCGCTCCTCGTGGCCTCTATTTTTCATAGCCAATTTAGGTTTGAACCGTTCCTACTTTTGGTGCGTTTCTACATTGTCGCCATTGAAGCCGTGGCGGTAGCAGGCATTGCACAGCACTTTGATTTGATTGAATTTCCAGGCGCTGAAGGAGTCTCATCGACGCTTGGAAATACCGATTTCTTTGCAGCAATGCTCGGAACAACGTTCCCTTTGATCTTCTTCTTGGCCCTTAACTCATCACTTCGCGGTCGTGTAATTCTCGGAGTCGCCGGTGCTTTAAATATCTATGCGCTCTATCTTGCCGGGCCTTTGCAGGGATATCTTGACCTCGCTTTTCTCGCTGTAGGAATCGCCATTTACTTATTGCGAAAGTACATTCCGCGCCGCGAATGGACACTCAATGCACGCACCTTCTTGGGAACTTTCGCGGTAATCATCTGGGCCGAGTTCATCTTCCTCATGCCATTCTTGGGAGATTTCGTCCCTGTTCTCGGAAATGATGTGCAGGTCAAGATTCGTTCAAACTTCTGGTTGGCAGGAACTCGTCAATTCTCTGAACACATTCTCTTTGGCGTGGGTCCAGATCAGTACGGCAATAATTATGAGCAGTACCGAACTGTCGAAGATATTGTTAAGTACACGAATATTCTCAGCAATGATGCGCACTCAGCCTCAGTTCAGACTTTGGCCACCGTCGGAATACTAGGAACTCTTGCGTTCTTATTCCTGATTGCACTCGTGATTCGTTCCTTCCTCATAATTTGGGATAGAAGAATCTTCGATCGCAAGTCGCTTTTCGCGCTAGGGCTCTTTTTCTTTATCTATCTCACCAACTCCTTCGTAAGCCCAATAACTTTGTCTCATAAATTTATCTTCTGGGCAGTCTGCGGATTTATCGTTGGCCAGGTATATCGATTACCAGCGCGCAGAAGTGAGCGAAAGATTTCTCAGAAAGTATTACCTGTCCTAAGCGCTCTGATTTTGCTACTGGTGACAACTCTCTTCACCCAGGCACAACTCAACTACCTCAACCACATTGAGAGATATGCCGCCGATAATTCGATAGTTCAAAAGTACGAAGCCTCACCGATGCTTCCATGCTTTATGTACTTCGATGCCGAGTTATTGATGGCTAGCAATCTTGGGCCAGATAGTGCATCCGATTTGGCACGCGAAGAGCTAGCCAATAATCCACGTTGCGTTGCGGCACAGATTTATCTAACTAAGGCTGCCGTCAATCGTGGAGAGATAACTGGTTTGAAAGAGTTGGTCTATCGTCTCTATGAAATTGCACCAGCGAGAAATGACACGATTTCACTCGCGATGTATTACGCAAATCGCGCTGGCGATGTGAAGCTGCGTGAAGCGCTTGAGCGTCAGATGAAGGCGCTCGGATTGGTCTATATCCCTGGGCAATTAGGCTAATTTCAGTGAAGGGTTAGACCGCAGGCCTACCCAGACTGTATATTTTGAATATGTCCATGGATGAGCTCATTAACCGGTTGCGATACCGGTTCAATGACTATTGGCACTCAGAGAAACGATCAGTAAAGCTCATCTCACGCGCGCTGGCATTTTCCCTCTTTGCCGCGATTCTCTCGACAATTGCACCGACCTTGGCAGATGAGCTCTCATCTGATCCTGCGATGCTCCAGCCGGTCACCCAGAGCACGACAACGACCACGACTGAAACGATCTCCGAGACACCCACTGCGACTCCTAGCGCGAGCGCGACATTTACACCCGAACCCGAAGTCTCTCGACCTGCGATCACCTCTCCAACAGAGAGCGCCTTTGTAGAAAGTAGCGATTCAGCCACTGCGGATTCACCAGGGGTCCCATTAGAGACTCAGACCGCTTATGTCGTAAAGGCGCCATCGACAATTGCTGTCGATCCGCGCGCGCTCAACCGCTTTATGCCGCATATCTATGTGGCCAACCCCAACCCGCAGATTGAATACACAATGGTCTGTATCAGCGGATCTGGCCTGCGCTTTGATGTGAAGCAGAAGGGCGCCGCCCATAACCAGGTCGAGGGAGGCGAGCTCATCACTGGAGATCTCTCAGGGCTGGTACTGGTATCGGCTGAGACCGCCCGAGCTATTGAGCTGGTTAACTCTTACCAAGGGCTCTTTATCAGCTCTACCAGCGGCGGAATTTCTGGGCGCTCGCTCACCCTCCGTTTTGTTGCTGTCACTAAGCCGGTCGTGGACCCTGCCTACTGCGGGGCGGCCCGATCTGGAGCGATTACGACCCTGCGCCCACTGGGGCTTGATCAATCAACGGTGAAGGGTGGGGGACGGCTCAAGTAGGTGAAAACCCTCTCTTTTTACGCTCGTCTAGACCTCTCAACACCCTCTCGACAACTTTACTTCTTTCAAACTCTCAGTCTAGGATGTGCCTCAATCTCACCCCGGGGAACCATCCCTAGGGTGTTTTGACCAGGCATATCCAGATGAAAGGAGCCCTCGCATGACGCTGCATTCACCGCTGAGCGGTCCCGTGAACTCTGGCTTCGGTGGCGGCAAGAAATATAAGTCGAAGATTGTTTTCGGCGTCGCAGTCATGGGATTCATTCCATTCATCATGTCAACATTTGCTGCAAGCGTGACTGTTGGAAATGGTGCGCTCGAATTTGGTCAAGGTTCACAGCAAGCAATCGCATGCGATGACAAAATCTTTATCGCGATGGGCGAAGAGTGGCATGGCGCTCCAACACAGAGCGATCCATCTGCTGGTTACTTCCGAGTTCGTTCAGTGACAGTTTCTAATCTCGATCTTCAGAACTGCGCCGGAAAGAAATTGCGCGTTCGTTTGATCGATGGTTCATCTCAAGAAATCACAATCGGCCCAATTGCAGAAGCAAAGGTCATGCAGGTTTCACTTCCTTCAAATGTGCCAACGAGCAACGTCAGCGATTCAACTGCGCTTCTACTTACATACTTAACAGGTACCGGTAACACGATCTCAGGCACATTGCTTGCAAGTTCAGCGGTATCTGTCAGCGGTACCTCTATATACGATGGAAGCGTTCTCTCTGCAAATAATGCAGATGTCACCTTCTTCATCGATCCTGCAAAGACCACGGTCAATATCGATGGCCAGCAGGTATTCCGCACCACCGTCGAAACAATCGACAATCCATCAGCACAGGCAGCTCCTGCTCCAAGTGCAACTCCTACACCATCGCCAACTGCGACACCGTAGATAAAGAATTCTCGCTAAGGAATTAGCGGGTATGCCCAAGCTTCGCCCCACTTGCGAAGCAAAGGCGCAGTACCAGATGTGGAATCGTTAATTAGAATGGGGAATATAGGAATGGAAATCCTAAAGTTCGAGAACGCACCAGCGCCTCGTAAATCAGCACCAAAGAAGAGCAATCTCAAGTCGCTTGCTGGCCTTGCAACAGTTGCAGCGGTAGCAGTACTTGGCTCAACGCTCGCAGCTAACATCTCACTCGGTTCAGGTTCAGCACTTGAATTCGGTCAGGGTGTTCAGACAACAGCAGCTTGCGATAGCTCAATCACTCTTTCACCAAAGGTAACTTTCGTGAACAACCTCACCAACCCACAGTTCTACCTATCAACAATCTCTTTCTCTGATGTTGATACTCGTACTGCAGGTTCAGCTTCTACAAGTGGCGGAACAGGTTGTGCAGGAAAGACACTGACACTCAACGCATACGGCGAGACATCTGCAACACCAATCGGTTTTGCGACAGCCTCAAGCACTCTAGTTTCAGTAGCAACTATTGGAATCACAACTAGCACCATCACAACATCTCCTGGCTTCACAATCGCAGGAGTGACAAGTGCTGGAACTGCATTGGCAGGATTTGATTTCGGTATCAACCAGCCAGCAGCTACATCAGGTGCTGTCTACAAGCTCACACTTCAGAGCAACTAAGGAAATAATCCAACCCATTTAACGATTCTCTAGTACGGCGATAGAGGCCACCGACAGGTGCGCTTCTATCGCCGTATAAAGGGAATTAGTTAAAGCGAAGGCTTGATCCAAAGAAAAAAGAAGAAAGAAGAAGATGAATATCCTCAAGCGTTACGAGAGCGATGACTTTGATGAGTCATATGCTTTAGACGACGCTGAATATGGGGATATTGAAGAAAGTGGTAGCTCAAAGCCCTTCCTTGTGAAGGCGATTGCGATGATCTTGGCGGTAACCGGTATTGCTTACGGTGCCAATATCGCTCTGACTCCATCGGGCTCGAAGACAGAGTTCGGTCAGGGATATTTAACAACAACAGCCTGCGATACAAATGGTGGAATCACCATCATCCCTTACGCAGGATTTATCAACGATACAGGCACAGGAAAGTTCAGCCTCGACTCGATTATTCTCGAAAATGTTGACG
>JBEGSV010000015.1:0-6967 GCA_041179685.1 Actinomycetota bacterium | reverse complement strand
AAGGATTCTCGCCTTGCTGCCGAATTTGATATTACAAAGTTTCTTAAGGGTGGCAAGAACACACTTCGTATCGATGTTACAAAGTGGTCTGATGCAACTTATATTGAAGATCAAGATCAGTGGTGGCATGGAGGCATTACCCGTTCGGTAAAGCTCTATGCGACAAACGATGTATTCATCGAACGTTTATATACGACAGCAGGTCTTCAAAAAGATCTTTCAACTGGAACGCTCAAGGTTGATGCGTATATCGGTTCTGTCAACGACAAGCCGACTGCAGGTTACACATTACGTACCCGTATCGAAGAGTTACCAAAGGCGAAGAGCGCTTCGATGAGCGGCTCTATCGTCAAGGTAGAGGCACCTATCTGGACAGAGATGCCAGAAGAACTTCGCAATGCAAGCCGCGACTTTTTTATCGGTAAATACTGGAACGGTGGCATGCCTCAATCGCTAGTCGAAGCGCTTCGTAAGGTAGAACCACCAACACCAGGGCGAATCCTCCTTGAGACAACAATCCCTAAGGTGACCCCATGGTCTGCTGAAAACCCTGTTTTATACACACTTCACATCGAACTCCTTGATCCAGCTGGCAATGTGGTTCAGATTTCAAGCCAGAAGATTGGATTCCGAAGCGTTGTCGTAAAGGGTCGTGACTTCCTCGTTAACGGTCAGCCAGTAATTTTCTACGGCGTCAACCGCCATGACTTCAACCGCTTCACTGGTCGCGCATTAACTCGCGATGATATGCGTCAAGACCTTCTAGAACTCAAGCGCTGGAACTTCAACGCAGTTCGCACATCGCATTACCCTAACGATGCAGCCTTCCTTGATCTCTGTGATGAGCTTGGCTTCTACGTTGTCGGTGAAGCAAATATCGAGTCACATGCTTTCTATGATTCCGTCTGCAATGACCCACGTTATCTAGGTGCATTTGTCGAGCGCGTAGGCCGCATGGTCGAGCGCGATATTCACCATCCAGCAGTTGTGATGTGGTCACTTGGTAATGAATCGGGCAAGGGTCTTAACCATGAGGCGGCGGCTGCTTATGCACGCGCTGCTGATCCAACTCGTCCATTGCACTATGAAGGTGCAATCCGCGGCGACTGGCGCTTTGGTCACTCACTCACCGATGTTATCTGTCCTATGTATCCATCGATTGCAGCTATCACTGATTATGCAAAATCTGGTAAGCAAGATCGTCCATTGATTATGTGCGAGTACTCGCATGCGATGGGTAACTCCAACGGAACACTTGCAGAGTACTGGAAGGCGATTGAAACCCTTCCTGGACTCCAAGGTGGATTCATCTGGGAATTCTGGGATCACGGCCCCGACCAGAAGATGGCTGATGGAACAACGCGCTCTGCCTACGGTGGAGATTATGGAGAAGTGAAGCACGATGGAAACTTCTGCTGCGATGGAATGGTCTTCCCTGATCGCACAGCAAAGCCTGCGATGCATGAGTTCAAATCACTTGCAGCTCCTGCGATAGTCGGAACAACAAAAGCCTCAACCGGTCAATTCACTATCTTTAATAAGCAGTTCTTCACAGGTATCGAGGATTTCGATCTCCTCTGGTCGATTACCCGTGATGGACTTGTCGTAGATGGCGGTCGGGTCAAGCTTCCTGCAGTTGCGCCGCGTAAAACTGGGCGATTTACCGTCAAATCCCCACACCTTCTTAAGGCTGACGGCAAGGGAGAGCGATTCATCACCTTCACCCTCCTTCGCAAGAGCAGCACAGCATGGGCGCCTACCTCAACAGAGATTGGCTGGAATCAGTTCGCACTGCCTTCCAAGGCAAATACAGTTCCGGCCGAGAAGACCAACTCATACTTTGAGGGTTCACTCAACGATGCAGGCGAGATTCAGATTCCTTACGGTGTATATGCGCCAGAACTTTCACTCTGGCGTGCACCAACTGATAATGATCGCATCGGTCATATCTCAACTAAGTGGGATCGTTACGGAGTTCGTGAACTCACTCGCACCGATTGCACCATCACTGATAATGCGAAGCAGCGTAAGGTGGTAAGCGTCTGGGAGACCAGCACTGGCTTCGTTGTAAAGCAAACTCAGGTGATTACTCCGGTTGCAGATGGTTTTGCTGTCAAGGAGATAATCGTGATTCCAAAGCAGCTAGAAGATCTAGCTCGTGTTGGAATCAATCTCGAAATTGATGGCAAGCTCGATACCTATACCTACTTTGGTTCAGGTCCACACGAGTCATACCCTGATCGAAAGATTGGTCGCATCCATCGTTGGGTCTCAACTGTTGCTGCGCAATATGTTCCATATGTTCGCCCACAAGAAAATGGTGGACACGTTGGAGTTCGTTGGTTTGAACTCACTGGTGAAAATGGCCACGGCGTTCGAATCGATCTTGATAAGCCACTTCAAGTCTCAGTGACACCTAACCGTGCTACCGAACTTGCAGATAAGACACACAATGTCGAGGTGCAGCCAGCTGGAACAGCAGTTGTTCATATCGATGCTGCACATCGTGGCGTTGGAACGGCATCATGTGGTCCAGATACTTTGCCACAGTACATCGTGGGTAGCGGTACTTACACCTTCGGTTGGACTGTGCGAGCTATCTAATTAATTAGGCGCTATACCCGTGGCCAAGAAATTGGCTGCGGGTATTTTGCTTTACGACCATCGCCAGAAGATTTACCGCGCAGGCGACGAATAACCCAAGGTAGAGCAAAGACGAAGAACCATAAAACCCCTGTAATACGGCGCTTTAGCCATGGTGCTGGCTTTGCCGGAGGTAGAGGAATCTTCCAAGATGGATCATTGGGATAGTTAAGAACTTCCAAGACTCCATGAGCTACCCGCCAATGACCTTCGGCATTAAGGTGAAGACGGTCAAAGGCTAAGAAGCGATTATCTTTAAAGAAATCTAAATCGTTGGCATCGGTGATAATTGCTCCAACTTCAGCAGCTACTTCTCGAATTGCCTTATTGAATTCAGAGAAACGCTTCTTCCAGACTTCAGAGCCGCGGCCTTTATTGCCAGTATCTTCGAGAACGGTAAAGAGCAAGAGCGTTGCCCCAGTTTGTGCAAGTTCTCGAACAGCGCTTTGATATTGAGAAATAGTTTTAGCAGCGTCATATCCAGGGCGAAGAGCATCATTTGCTCCGGCGTGAAAGGAAATCAAGGTGTCTTTACCGGTAATAAATTTAACTGCCTCAGGTACTTGATCATCAATTACTTGTGGCAAGAGTTTTCCGCGAATAGCTAAATTGGCATAGGTGAAGCTCTCTGAGTGCTTCGCCATCTCATCGGCAACACGATCAGCCCAGCCACGGTAATTTCCATCTACAACCTCATCGGTCATGCCTTCGCTATACGAATCACCACAGACAATAAAACGGTTGTATTTCATAACTTAACCTTTGCGACGCTGCTCATCAATCCAGAACAGAGTAATTGAGGTCGCAACTGATGCATTAAGTGATTCGGTAGATGAGCTAATTGGAATCGACACGATGAGGTCACACTTCTCGCGTGTAAGGCGTGCAAGGCCTTTGCCTTCTGAACCCACGATGATCATCAAATCTTCCTTAGCAACCTTCATATCGGAAAGTTCTACATCGGCATCGCCATCGAGTCCGACGATAAACATGCCGCGCTTCTTGGCATCATCGATGGTGCGAGCAAGGTTTGTTACCTGGGCAATTGGCAGACGAGCTGCGGCACCGGCAGATGTCTTCCACGCTGAGGCCGTTAAAGCAGCTGCTCTACGCTCAGGAATAATGATTCCAGAGGCGCCAAAGGCTGCAGCCGAACGAGTAACTGCGCCGAGGTTACGTGGATCAGTCACGCCATCGAGTGCAACGATGAGCTTTGCTCCCTTTGCGCGATCGCAGATCTCTTCATAACTCGAATATTGGAAAGGCTTAATGCCGAGGATGATTCCTTGGCTATTTGGTGCGATTGATTCGAGGGATGCACGGTGAACTTCCTTAATCTGAAGTCCAAGGTTGAGCGCAAGCTGAAGTGATTCAGCGATGCGATCATCGATATCGACTCCGCGCGCAACCATGATCTCTGTCGCTGGAACGCTCTCGCGCAAAGCTTCGAGAACTGCGTTACGACCAGAGACGATTTCTCCCTTAGGCATCTCAGACTTTGGCAGACGAGCTGCTGCTGGACGCTTCTCTGCAGATTTCTCGGCGCGCTTCTTCGCCTTATGAGCTGCGTGATATGGACGATCTTCCGCCTTAGGCGTTGGACCTTTACCTTCTAGCCCGCGCTTACGGTTTCCGCCAGAGCCAACTGTTGGGCCCTTCTTCTGCTTACGAACAGCGCCGCGAGGCTTTGAATTTCCGGCCATTATGAACCACTTCCTTCAGTCTTACGTGAGATCGACCATCGTGGTCCTTGCGCTGTATCTTCGATGATGATTCCGAGGGCAAGTAAGCCATCGCGAATCGCATCTGAACTTTCAAAATCTTTACGAGCACGTGCAGCTTCGCGCTGTGAGAGCGCCAATTTAATTGTGCCATCAAGGGCTGTTGTGACATCGTCACCCGTAGAAGCTGATGCAAATGCAGGATCAAATGGATCGCATCCAAGAATCTCTAGCGCTCCACGGATCTCATTGGCTGAGGTTGCAATTACGGCATGATCACCAGATGTGATTGCGCTATTTCCGAGGCGAAGCGCCTCTGAGATTGATGCAAGAGCTGTTGGGACAGCCAAATCATCATTCATGGCATCGATAAAAGCAGTGCCCAACACTGGTGTTGGCTCATTACCAAGGATCTCGACTGAACGGAGTAAGAATGATTCGATGCGACGGAAAGCAACGGAAGATTCAGCAAGTGCTTCATGAGAAAACTCGAGCATCGAGCGGTAATGCGCAGAACCTAAATACCAACGGAGTTCGATTCCACGAACAGTCTTGAGAAGTTCGTGCACTTGAAGTGAATTGCCGAGTGACTTCGACATCTTCTCGCCAGATGCTGTCACCCAAGCGTTATGCAACCAACGCTTTGCAAAGCCGTAACCAGCTGCCTCGGATTGAGCGATCTCGTTCTCGTGGTGAGGGAAGATCAAATCGAGGCCTCCGCCATGGATATCAAATGATTCACCGAGATAGGCATGAGCCATGGCAGAACATTCAAGGTGCCATCCTGGACGGCCTGGACCCCACGGAGTTGGCCATGAAGGATCTCCTGCCTTGGCAGCTTTCCATAGCGCAAAGTCACGAACGTCACGCTTATAAGTCTCATCTGCATCTGCAGCTGGTTGAAGATCATCGAGCTTCTGGCGAGAGAGCGTTAAATATGATTCGAGTTTGCGAACTTCGAGATAAACATCGCCATTACCTGGGGCATATGCCATTTCACGATCAATCAGAAGTTGCATGAGTTCAATCATCTGAGTGACATGGCCAGTTGCACGTGGTTCGTATGTTGGCGGTAAAACATTGAGCGCTGCATATGCATCGGTAAATGCGCGTTCGTACTTCATGGCAACAGCCCACCACGGCGCTTTTTCGTGAACAGCTTTATGCAAAATCTTGTCATCGATATCGGTGACGTTACGGATAAATGTGACGTTGTAACCGCTCTTCATCAACCAACGACGCAGAATGTCGAAGTTGACGCCGGAGCGGACATGGCCGATATGAGGAGGTGCCTGAACTGTTGCACCGCAGAGATAAATGCCTACTTCACCCTCTTTAATTGGGGTAAATGGGGAGGTGGTTCGCGACAAGGTGTCATAAAGATGTAGCGAACTCATTGGGCAATTCTAACCTGAGCCCTGATTTCTAAGAAACCAGCGCTTACTTGATGACGAGCGCAGAGGCTATCGCTGCGATGCCCTTGCCTTCACCGGTTAATCCCATGCCATCTGTTGTGGTGGCGAGAATTGAGACCGGAACACCACCGAGCGCTGATGAGATTGTCGCAATCGCTTCTGCTCGACGCGCCCCAATGCGCGGACGGTTACCGATGATTTGAACTGTGACATTTGAGATTGTGTAACCAGCTGCCGTCACAATATTAAGTGTCTCTTTCAATAACGTGGTTCCAGATGCACCTGCATACTCGGGTCGAGACGTTCCAAAGTTTGCACCGAGATCACCTGTACCAGTTGCAGCAAAGAGCGCATCACAAATCGCATGTGCTGCAACATCGCCATCAGAGTGGCCATCAACGCCGGTTTCACCGGGCCATAAGAGTCCTGCCAACCAGAGTTCGCGGCCTTCGCCAAATGCATGAGCATCAACGCCAACGCCAGTTCGGAATGTTTCTGCCTGACCGATAAATGTCATCGCAGTTGCAAGATCTGATGGCGTTGTAATTTTTAGAGCACGCTCTTCACCATCGATGATGCGCACCTTATGTCCGGCATTAGCAACGAGAACTGCATCATCTGTTGCATCTTGTGGTGTGGCATGAGCTGCCATGAGCGCTGAATAAGAGAATCCTTGTGGTGTCTGCACCTTACGAAGGGTTGAGCGATCTGGTGTTGAAGTCACATAACCATCGGCGCCAACAACCTTGACTGTATCAACCTCAGGTAGCGCTGGAATAACCGCAGCATCTCCTGCGCGAAGTGCGTCAACTACAGATTGAGCAAGTGCAGTGCTTGCAAGGGCGCGAGCTGCATCATGAACTAAAACATATTCGGTAGCGCTATCAACTGCGGCAAGGCCTAACCGCACTGATTCAGAGCGAGTTGCGCCACCTGTAACAACAGTGATTTCTTCGCCGACAATCTCTTTGATCTGACTTTCATAACCAGTAGGTGCCGTCACGACAATTTGATCGACAACAGGTGCAAGGTTTGAGATGGCGTGAGCAATGAGGGTCTTATCTCCCAGTTGGATAAGTGCTTTGGGAATTGGTGCGCCGAAACGTTCGCCACTGCCTGCGGCAGCAATGATTGCGGCGATCATGGTGCGAGCTTTAAGAAGCTAGAACCTCGTCAAGGAGAGTTGCA
>JBEGSV010000014.1:0-2659 GCA_041179685.1 Actinomycetota bacterium | reverse complement strand
CCTGCCGATGTGCTTGGCAAAGGTTATCGGTATAGGTAGCCTTCCCTGGAATCCACTCGGGATTTCATATCTATCACGAACGAAAGGCCATTCCCATGAGAGCGCTCATCATTGGCGCAGGCGGAGTTGGCAGTGCAATCGCAAATATCGCATCTCGTAAGCCATTCATCACTGAATTAGTGATTGCGGATTACGACCTTGCTCGCGCGCAAGCTGTCACTTCAAAGATCCAAGACCCACGTTTTACTGCGATGGGGGTGGATGCCGGCGATCTGGTGGCACTTGAAGGCTTGATTCGTCAGGTCAGCCCTGATGTCGTGGTCAACGCGGTAGATCCACGTTTTGTAATGAATATCTTTAACGCCGCGAAGAACACAGGAGTCAATTACATCGATATGGCAATGTCGCTCTCGACTGCCCACCCAACAGATCCATTTAATAAAGTTGGAGTGATGTTGGGCGATGAGCAATTCGCTCAACACGATGCATGGGAGCAGAGCGGTAAGTACGCGCTTGTCGGAATGGGTATCGAACCCGGCATGAGTGATGTCTTTGCTCGTTATGCCCAGGATTACCTCTTCAGTGAGATAGATGCGGTCACGATTCTCGATGGCTCAAACTTGGCCGTAGAAGGTTATGAATTCGCTCCATCATTTTCGATCTGGACAACTATCGAAGAATGTCTCAATCCCCCGCTGATTTGGGAGAACGGCGCTTTCCATACTGCAAAGCCATTTACCGGTGGAGTCACCTTTGATTTCCCCGCTGGTATCGGTCCAGTTGAATGTGTTGATGTTGAGCATGAAGAAGTAGTTCTGATTCCTAAGAAGGTAAATGCAAAGAAGGTCACCTTCAAATACGGACTAGGTAATGACTTCATTGAGAAGCTCAAGACAATCCATGCACTTGGGCTCTCAAAGAAAGAGAAAGTTAACTACCGAGGCATGGAGATTGCTCCTCGTGATTTCCTCGCATCCTTACTGCCAGATCCAGCAAAGATTGGCCCTCAGATGAGCGGCAAGACATGCGCTGGAGCACATATCGCAGGCAAGAATAAAGAGGGCAAGCCTTACGCCTGCTACATCTATAACGTTGTAGATAACGAGTGGTCGATGAAGAATTACGGCGATCAAGCAGTTGTCTGGCAGACCGCAATCAACCCAGTAATTGCAATGGAGCTCATTGCAAATGGAACATGGAATCCGGTGGGAGTTGTTGGTCCAGAGTGGCTAGAGCCAAAGCCATTCCTAGATCTCATTGAAGAATATGGAAGCAGTTGGCATATTCGTGATGAAGATCCGGCAGGGCTTGCGCTGTGAAGAAGTGGGCTTTAATCACCGGTGCCTCAGTCGGCATCGGTGATTGCTTTGCTCGACTACTTGCTAGCGAGGGCTATAACTTAATTATCAATGCCCGAAGCATAGATAAACTGGAAGAGCGTGCTGAATACCTACGAAAGACTTATAACGTTGAGGTAGAAGTACTGGGCGCAGATCTTGCAACCGAGTGCGAAAAGGTTGAGAGCTACATCGCATCCCATGAGATTGAAGTTCTCGTAAATAATGCGGGCTTCGGTCTTAACCAGTCATTCTTGGCTAGTCCGATCGATGAAGAGCAACGTGTTCTCGATGTTTTGGTCCGTGCTCCAATGCGCTTGATGCATGCAGTTCTACCTCAGATGAGAAAGCGTGATTCTGGTGTGGTTATCAACGTCTCTTCAACTGCAGCATTTATCGCAGGTGGCCACTACAGCGCTGCTAAGTCTTATCTGACAGTCATGTCGGAATCACTACATACGCAGATGTTGCCAACTAATGTGAAGGTTTCCTCACTCAATCCTGGCTTTGTTCGCACAGAATTTCACCAACGCGCTGGTATGAAGATGGGTGCAATTCCTGATTTCATGTGGCTCGATGGTGACTTCCTGGTAAAGAAGGCATGGAGCGATGCGTTGAAAGGAAAGGCCATCAGCATTCCTGGATGGCAGTACAAAGTTCTTCGCGTGATCATCGCTTTAGCGCCACGACGGACGGTGCGAAAGATGGGGATGTCCCTCCGGACTAAACAGAGGTAAATTCACATACTTTTCACCGTTTGGCTCAGGAGATTCAGGGCTTCCGGTTAGTACCATAGCCACATATCAACGGAGGTTTTCCATGTTTCGTAAAGTCACGCTCTCTCTCGCAGCAGCTGTTCTTGTAGCTGGTGCAGTGACTGCCGTCCCAGCTCAAGCTGCGACGAAGATCAGCAATGGTGTTGCCTGTAAGAAGCTCAATGCCACAACAAAGGTCTCTGGCTACTCATATAAGTGTGCCAAGAACACTATGGTCAAAAATTCAAAGCTAACCTGGCTTTCAGTCGAGTGCCTAGCTGCCATCAAGTCATACGATGCGGCAGTTAAGGCTAAGAAGGATCTCTCTAGCGTTGCGACTCAGACTGCAGAGCTCGATAAGCAGCTCACCACAGCTACAGAGGCGCTGACAAAGACCACTGCGGCGCTCGATGCTGCAAAAGAGCAGATTAATAAATCGCGAGCGACGATGAACGTCACCACCAATGCAGCCGAGAAGCTTGCCCTCTCAAATGCGGTCTCAAAGCTTGCAAATGCAATTCTTATCCTGACAACAAGCCGCTCAAAGCTTGATTCGCAGGTGAAGGA
>JBEGSV010000013.1:0-2973 GCA_041179685.1 Actinomycetota bacterium | reverse complement strand
TTGAGGAGCATGAAATTAAGTCCGAAAATCTTTGAGCGATGCTCTTCTGGTGTGACTCGAGTAAGTACAACGCTCTGCGAAGGCCAGACCGCTTGACCAGCAATATTGATTGCAGTCAATGCAAGAATCGCATGGAGATGAGTGCTGGCGTAAGCCAACGAGAAAGCTGCCGCAGAATTCAGTAAGAGCCCACCGATCATGACTCGCTTTGGTCCAAAGCGATCGACAAGTGCGCCCATTGGTGTGCTGGCAACAATTGAGACGAGTGCGCCCCATGAGAGAAGTAATCCACCAAAAGTATTGGTAAAGCCGCGCATATCGTGGAGGTATACCAAGAGCAGCGAGAGAGTCATTCCCCCACCAACTGCGTTGAGAGCAATGCCTACAACCATCTTCCGAGATTTCGGATTGAGAATTGAGGCAAATTCCTTAAAGAACATTTAGCTTAAGAGTTCCTTTGCCTGGTTAATAATCTCGTCTTTGTAATCTGCGATAAGTGAGATGTGGCCATGACCCGGCACGAAGTGCAATTTACCCGTTGGGATGTGCTTTTCTAGCCAATAAGAATGCGCATGAGGAACCATTAAATCTTGATCACCCTGCCAAATGAGAACCGGCACTGATATATCAGAGAGCGCAAAACCCCAAGGTTGAACAAATGCAATATCGTCATCAATCCAACCATCGAAGCTAACGGCGAGGCCTTTACGTGTAGCAGTTGCATACTCATCTGCCACTACGCCATCGAGAGCTTTCTTATCGGCATCTCCGATAAGACCACCGAGCGCTTCTCTAATTTCAACATCAGTTACATCTTTAAATGGAACGGCGTTCTTATCCATCCATGCAGAAATTTCTGATTCACCTTTGAGTGCTTCGCCAAATTCTTCTTCATTCTCGGGACCCATGCCTGCAAGGAAGTCGAGATCTGCAGCGCCGTACTCGCCAACGCCAGCGAGGGTGATTGCCCCTTTACTGCCGTTCATCATCGTTGTCGCCAGTGCGTGCGGACCTCCACCAGACCATCCAATTGAAATGAAATCACGAATACCAAAGCTGTCGAGGAGTTCGCGGATATCACCATTGTTTGAGAAGACTGTGCGACCTTCGTTACGGTCACTTATTCCATATCCTGCGCGGCTATACGAGAGGGCGCGGATACCCTTTGAAGCGGCGAGATCCAGCCATGCACTCCAAAGTGAGGCGTGGGCAGGAGTTCCATGGTGAAAGACGATGGCGCTCGTTGAAGAGATTCCGTTATCGAAGTATTCAAGGAATCGTCCATCGGTTAGCTTCAATGTAGGCATTCGGGAAGTGTAAACCTGATTGGGGAACTCTGTCAGAATACGGTCTATGACTTCCGGCTTTAAATACGAGATCAAGCATGCATCTGAAAAAGGGCTAGCTCGCGTCGGAACAATCACAACTCCCCATGGCGAGATTCAGACACCGGCATTTATTCCTGTCGGCACCAAGGCGACTGTTAAATCAGTCTTGCCCGGTGCGATGGAGGATCTTGGTGCGCAGGCGCTGCTCTCTAATGCCTATCACTTGTACTTGCAGCCGGGTCCTGATGTTCTCGATGAAGCTGGCGGTCTCGGCTCGTTTATGAATTGGGATGGTCCAACTTTTACAGATAGTGGCGGTTTCCAAGTTCTCTCACTTGGTGTGGGCTTTAAGAAAGTCCTTGCAATGGATGCGCAGACCTTTAGATCTGATCAAGTTATCGCTGGAAATAAAGAACGTTTAGCCCATGTTGATGATGAAGGTGTCACCTTTAAGTCCCACCTTGATGGATCGATGCATCGATTTAGCGCCGAGATTTCTATGCAGATTCAGCACAAGATTGGCGCGGACATCATGTTTGCTTTTGATGAGTGCACAACGCTGCATAACACCCGTCCTTATCAAGAATTGGCGATGGAGCGCACCCATAACTGGGCGATTCGTTGTCTCGATGAACATAAGCGCCTCACAGAAGAGCGCAGCAATAAGCCCTACCAAGCTCTCTTTGGAGTCATTCAAGGCGCTCAATATGAAGATCTTCGCAAAGAAGCGGCGGCCGATCTCGGCACAATGTCATCTTCTGGAATTGAATTTGATGGCTTTGGAATTGGTGGCGCGCTCGATAAAGAATCGCTTGGAACAATTGTAAGCTGGGTAAATTCAACGCTCCCCCAAGAAAAGCCTAAGCACTTACTCGGAATCGGTGCCCCAGAAGATCTCTTTGTTGGCGTTGAAAACGGCGTTGATACCTTTGATTGTGTCCTTGCATCACGTATTGCCCGCACTAGCGCGGTCTACACAATGACAGGTCGTTTCAATGTATCTAACGCCGGTTATATTCGGGATTTCACACCTATCGACGCCGAGTGCGATTGCTATACCTGCAAGAACTACACCCGCGCTTACCTGTGCCACTTGTTCCGTGGAAAAGAGATGGTGGCTGCGACACTTGCAACGATTCACAATGAACGTTTCATCGTTCGTTTGGTGGATCAAATGCGTCAACACCTATTGGATGGAACCTTCTACGAATTCAAGGCAGATTTCCTCGGTCACTACAGACACCGCAGCGGTCAGGCATCTAACTAATTAAAGTTAATGTGAAAGTTTGATCTCATCGGCCTCAGAGCCGACGGGATTCCAGCCGCCAGGTATCAATTCATCGGCCTCATCTGGTCCCCAAGTGCCTTCAAAGTATGGATGGCAACGGTGAGGGCTCTTGAGGATTTCCTCAAGGATTGCCCATGAGTGCAATACCGCATCGATACGAGTAAAGCGGAAGTGATCGCCTAACATCGCAGCTCGCAATAAGCGCTCATATGGACCTTGGCGATCGCCGAACTCGGTAAAGAACTCAACAGAGAGATCAACGGTCTCTGAGACCAACTTCGTTCCAGGCTTCTTCGCCTGCAGTGAAATATCAACGCCATCATTCTTACCAAGTCGGAATCGAACTTGATTTGATTC
>JBEGSV010000012.1:0-5052 GCA_041179685.1 Actinomycetota bacterium | reverse complement strand
CCAATCTCAGCGAGGAGATCCTCTGCAGTAAACGAGATTGGATAGATAAGTTTGAGCGCAGTCCAAAGATCAGCGAGGTTCCAATCCTCACTAAAACCCTCTGCAGTTGCAGCGCGGACATAGGCAGAGACTGTTTCGCCCACAAAGTCTTGAACCTGCTCGCCAATATCTTTTCCTTCAAGGACGAGGCGACGCTCGCTATAGATCACAAGGCGTTGACGGTTCATGACATCGTCATACTTCAAAACATTCTTACGGATCTCGAAGTTCTGCGCTTCAACTTGAGTCTGAGCGCTACGAATAGCATTAGATACCATCTTTGATTCGATTGGTTCATCCTCTGGAAGACCTGCAGCTGCCAAGAAGCGCTCTACAAGAGCAGAGTTGAAGCGGCGCATAAGTTCATCTTGGAGTGAAAGGTAGAAACGTGATTCTCCTGGATCGCCCTGGCGACCAGAACGGCCACGAAGCTGATTATCGATACGACGCGACTCATGGCGCTCGGTACCGAGAACATAGAGACCACCGAGGCTAATGACCTCTTCATGATCTTTTGCAATCGCAGCCTTCTGCTTTTCAATCTCAGCCGGCCATGCTGCTTCATATTCAGCAGCGTTATCTACCGGAGATAATCCGCGACGTTGAAGTTCGAAGTCGGCCATAAACTCTGGATTACCACCGAGCATAATGTCAGTTCCGCGACCTGCCATATTTGTTGCAACAGTGACTGCGCCCTTTACACCCGCGCGCGCAACAATTGATGCTTCACGTTCGTGGTGCTTTGCATTAAGCACTTCGTGTGGGACGCCTGCCTTCTTAAGAAGAGCTGAGAGCTCTTCAGATTTTTCTACAGAGACTGTACCGACGAGAACTGGCTGCCCCTTGCGATGGCGCTCTGCAATATCTTTTACGACAGCGTGGAATTTTCCGAGCTCAGATTTGTAGACTAAATCTGGCTGGTCGATTCGCTGCATTCCACGGTTGGTAGGAATTGGTACAACACCGAGCTTGTAAATCTGATGGAATTCAGCGGCCTCGGTCATAGCGGTTCCAGTCATACCCGAGATCTTCTCGTAGAGACGGAAGTAGTTCTGCAACGTAATGGTTGCAAGAGTCTGGTTCTCATCTTTAATCTCAATACGCTCTTTTGCTTCAAGAGCTTGGTGGAGACCTTCGCTATAGCGACGACCTGCCAACATACGGCCAGTGTGCTCGTCGACAATGAGAAGCTCGCCATTCATGACAACGTAATCCTTATCGCGCTTGAAGAGCTCTTTCGCGCGGACGGCATTGTTGAGGTAGCCAATCAAAGATGTATTGGTCGCTTCGTAAAGGTTCTCAATTTGAAGAATCTGCTCAACTTTTGTAACGCCATCTTCAAGGATGCCGATCGTCTTCTTCTTCTCATCTACCTCGTAATGAATATCGCGCTCGAGCTTGGTCGCGATATTTGCAAATTCGACATACCACTTCGTTGCCTTATCTGCAGGACCGCTAATGATGAGCGGGGTACGCGCTTCATCGATGAGAATCGAGTCCACTTCGTCGACTACTGCAAAGAAGTGTTCGCG
Organism: Actinomycetota bacterium; assembly: GCA_041179685.1. Taxonomy (GTDB): domain Bacteria; phylum Actinomycetota; class Actinomycetes; order Nanopelagicales; family Nanopelagicaceae; genus Planktophila. The sequence continues at coordinate 3,481 of JBEGSV010000012.1, read as the reverse complement.
CTGAACACAGTCATCGATCGACCAAGCCATGTTGTCGCGTAGGTAGTCGAAACCAAATTCGTTATTTGTTCCGTAGGTGATATCAGCTGAATATGCAGCGCGGCGCTCTGCTGGTGTCATGCTGTTGAGGATTACTCCAACAGTCAATCCAAGGAAACGATGGATGCGACCCATCCATTCGCTATCGCGCTCTGCAAGATAATCATTGACGGTAACCACGTGCACGCCTTTTCCGGCAAGTGCATTGAGGTATGAAGGAAGTGTCGCTACGAGAGTCTTTCCTTCACCAGTGCGCATTTCAGCGATATTTCCCATGTGAAGGGCGGCGCCACCCATCAACTGAACATCGTAGTGACGTTGCCCGAGGGTGCGCTTTGCTGCTTCTCTTACAACTGCAAATGCTTCTGGAAGAAGATCATCGAGAGTCTCCCCGCCTTCTAGGCGCTTCTTGAATTCATCGGTCTTGGCGCGGAGGGCCTCATCTGAGAGAGGCGCGATTGAGCTCTCAAAGCTATTGACCTTATCGACCACCTTGCTGAGATCGCGAAGGATCTTGCCTTCGCCAGCGCGCATGATTCGATCTAGAAGCTTTGACATAGAGCTACCTTTCCAATGAAGACCCTTATCTTAGGGGTTGGGCAAGAGCGGCCGTTACGGCCCCAACTACCGTGATTCCCGCATATCTCAGGGCGCGAGCCGCCTCTGAGAGGGTGGCACCTGTCGTTACAAGGTCATCAATGAGCAGCGCACTGCCATGCAGTCCATGCTCCCCTTTTACAACCAATGCGCCCTGAAGATTATTCCAGCGCTCTTGAACATGTAGCCCTGATTGGTCCCTCACTCGCCGTCGATGGCTGAGAGGGGATGCGATTGGAATAGAGAAGGTGAGCGAGCTATCTTGCGAAATATCTTCAATGAATTGTCGACCGCGAAGACGAACAGCGCTTGTGCGAGAAGGTATTGGGATTAGAAAATCGACCTTTCTTGATGTGAGAAATTGCCGAAGCGAGTGAGTGATTGCCTCCGAAACGAGTTGGTCACATATCTTCAAATGAGATTCCTTGGCGCCAAGAATTATCTTTTGTGCAACAGCAGAGTAGATCACGCTGGAATAGACCGTTACCTTTGTTGCCGCATCTCTTCCCACTTGAGAAATATATGAATGAAGATGCCAACCTCTTCGACATTGCGAGCAGAGCGTAAGCCCTAGGAGGCCACATGAAATGCAGCGAGTTGGAAAGATGAGTTCATTGAGATTCTTAAAGAGCTCCACCCAACTATCTTGGTGGAGATATCTCTAGCTTTAGAGGTAGAAAACTTCTTCGTGGAAATCTTCCGGGGCTGGCTTAATGGGACGTGATTGAATCGTCTCACCAGCAATGCGAGGAAGTGTAAGTACGAAGTGAGCGCCCTTGCCAGGTCGTCCCCACGCATCAAGTTCGCCATTGTGAAGACGCGCATCTTCTAAGGCGATCGAGAGACCTAGGCCAGTTCCGCCGCGAACTCGGGCACGTGAAGGATCTGCTCGCCAGAATCTGTCGAAGACTCGAATCAATGAAGATTCATCGAGTCCAGTTCCAAAATCACGAACACCTACTGCAACTTCGCTCTCGGTAGATTTAATCTGAATCTCAATGGGAGTTCCATCGCAATGATCCAAGGCATTAGAGAGAAGATTTCGCATAATTCTCTCTACGCGGCGCATATCGGCCTTCACAGTCACGACTGAGTTATCAGACTTGGTAGATACTCCTGATGTCTTCTCATCGCTATCGATACCTAAGTCATGAACTGAACGTTTAATGAGCGCAATGAGGTCAAATTCAACTGGCTCGAGCACTGCAACCTCTGCATCAAAGCGGCTGACTTCCAACAAATCTTCCAATAGGCGTTCGAAGCGATCGAGTTGGGCAACGAGAAGTTCTGCACTTCGTGCTACCGGTACTTCAAAAGTTGTCCGGTGGTTGTAGATGAGTTCAGATGCCATGCGCAGCGTTGTCAGTGGTGTTCGAAGCTCGTGCGAAACATCAGAGACAAATCGTTGTTGCACTCGAGAGAGGTTCTCTAAACGAGAGATCTGCTGTTCAATCGATGCTGCCATGTCGTTGAATGAATGACCCAAGGTCGCCAACTCATCTTTTGATGTAATCGGAACACGAAGATCAAAGTTGCCTTGGGTAAATTGCTTTGCAACTGATGCGGCTTCTCGCACCGGTCTCACCACCTGGCGCACCACCAACCAAGTGATGAGGGCAATCAAGAAGATGAGGGCAAATCCGGTGACCAAGAGTGAATTCTGAATGAGATTAAGAGTTGAGGCTTGTTCGGCGAGTGAGAAGACCACATACATCTCATAGCGACCGCCACCTGGAATATCAATGCGATTACCAACAAAGAGTGAGTCGACGCTCTCGCTCGCTGAATATCTCAAAGTTCCATATTCGTACTGGAGATCAGAATTCTTGAGGATCCTGTCGCGCACGCCCTTTGGAATCGATTCACTCAATGCGCCATTGGATGACATCTCATATGAAATCTTTGAGGTCTTAGTCGTTGGGGTCTTAACAATAATTACTTCCCGGCGCTGATCTTTTAGCTCTTGGGTTGTCGCATCAACAACAATTTCAGCGAGTACTTTCTTACGGGTTTCAACTGTTTCACCTTGAGAAACCAAGAGTTGGTAGCTAGCGTTAAAGAAGGCTAATCGTGCCTCAGTGATCGATGAGTTGAGGTTTACAGAACGAATTCCATCAGAGAGTCGAGAGTTAAGCGCTGAACCGGTCAGCCAGACAACTCCAAGTGAGAGCAGAACAGTTGATGTAACAACCTTTGCTCCAAGAGAGCGTTGAAAGGCGAGACGAATTCTCGTCATTTTAGGCAGTGCCGCCTGCCTTATAGCCAACGCCTCGTACTGTCATCACAATCTCTGGATGCTCTGGATCATGTTCGATCTTTGAACGGAGGCGCTGCACATGGACGTTGACCAGACGCGTATCGGTGGAGTGACGATATCCCCAGACCTCACTGAGCAGAGCGTCGCGAGTAAAGACGCGACCTGGATCTTTAGCTAACGCAACGAGAAGATCGAACTCGAGGCGCGTCAATGTAATGACCTTTGAGCCTCTATGTACCTCGTGAGCGGTGACATCGATTGTGAGATCTCCGATGTTGAGAACTCCCGTGACATCTGAATTTGTACGACGTAGTCGAGTTCGTATGCGAGCAATGAGCTCGGCCTCATCGCGGAAAGGTTTTTGCATGTAATCATCTGCGCCGGCTTCTAGCCCTCGAACAATGTCGAGGGTTTCGCCTTTTGCGCTTAGCATCACGATCGGCACAACTGATTCTTTACGAATCAGCGTGCAGACCTCGATGCCATCTATTCCTGGAAGCATCACATCGAGGAGAACGAGGTCTGGAGGATTATTTCTAAATGCCTCTAGCGCCTCGTCTCCACGATTGACGAGATCAACATCGAAGC
>JBEGSV010000011.1:0-4756 GCA_041179685.1 Actinomycetota bacterium | reverse complement strand
CTTGAGTCTCGAGGAGCATCGGTCTTATCGCCATATATCCGCCACAACCTTTTGCCATTACAACGCGTTTGGGATCATGTAGGTACCACACCATCTGCCGACCGAGAGAAATTTCGCGATGAGCTGTTATGGCAAGAATATGCGCGCCACTTATATGCACGAATTGGTACGCGACTTTTTAAGAATCTTCGCTTTGAACAAGTGTGGGATAAAGAGGGTAATGGTTGGCCAGATGGAATGGCCTGTATTGATTTTGCAACAAATGAACTGCGCGAAAGTGGTTGGCTAGTCAATCAAAGTCGGATGTGGCTTGCTTCGCACTGGACTGTGCGCAATCACTTCGGGTGGTTACATGGTCAAGAGGAGATGTATAGACACCTTCTAGATGGATCACGCGCGGCTAACTTACTGGGCTGGCAGTGGACCGTCGGTACCGGTACTGGAAAGCCATACGGCTTTGCTCGATGGCAGGTAGAAAAACGCGCACCAGGATTGTGTGCCAGTTGTCCACTTAATAAGAAGTGCCCCATACAAGAGTTTCCAGTGGAAATTTCACTGGAAGATGCACCTTTCGAGCCTTTGCTTGTTGAAGATCCTGATATCAATCAAACCTCTGGTCCGTTAGCTCCGCAGAGATTTGGCGAACCTCAGGAGGTTCTCCTTACCGTTGACTCACTAGGTGATGCCGATCCCGCCATGGCTGCCCATCCCGATTTGCCGGTTGTATTTGTATTTAATGACGATGCTCTCCGAAAATTACAACTGTCATCCAAGAGAATTTACTTCTATCTTGAAACACTGCAGGATTTAGCTCAGCGCAGAGATCTGACGATTTACATGGGCAATCCATATGACTATGCAGCGGCCAATCCAGTTGCCGTGACATTTGCTCCGGTGCCGAGCTTTGCAAAGTTTAAGAACCTTGCAGAGCTCCATCCATTTCTCTGGCTAAAGGCGCCCCATGCAAAATCGGTGCGCTCATTTAGCGCCTGGCGGGGCAAGATTTAGCGAGTATTTCTACTCTGCGAAATCTCCACCTCGCCCAGTGATCTTCTTATTCTTCTTCGACGGCTTCTCATAACTAAAGAGAAGAATTGCTATGAGCCCGCAGAAGATTAAGAAAATAGTCGCGCCAACAATCATGCAGTACCTAAAACAGCCCATAGAACAAGTGCGAAGGTTGCTAGCCCGAGAGCAACGATTGCGATTGCAGAGAGCGAAAGGAGCCCGCGAGAATCTGCAACCTTCTTTGTTAGTGCTGATGGGCTCTTAAGTCGATTGAGATCAACAAGGAGCGCCTCAGCTTCACGGATCGCCGCATACTGAGAAATCATCGCCAGGATTCCTGTAACTGCAGCAACTCCGATCGCTAAATACTTTGCCCCATCAGATGCATCTGCAAACTTTCCAAATGCAGCGGTAACCGAAATTCCGATTAAGACAAGTGCAGGTGCCATTTGGGCGCTGATGACGCTATTGCGCTTCTGGTTCCATAATTTAAGCAGTGTTACTTCATCCATTTGTATCTCCTTAGTTTGATTTACTCTTTGATTTACGGTGTGCAGCTTTAGATAAGTAGAGAGCAAAAACCAGTGCGACGACAATTCCAGCATTAAGGCCCATTTCATAGATGGATCGCCTAAAAGCTTCATCTGATTTCGTTGACTCAAGGGTGAGTGACGCACCCACAGTCAGGATATGTCTCACTGCAGCGATGACGCCGATGATGAGGAACTTATCGAGTTGAAATACACCATCGGTAAATCGAGAGATCACAGTTCTTAAAATCTCTAAAATAATGACAATGAAGAGAATATCGTTGACACCCTGAATCATTCCGTTAGGAAAGAATGGCGCAGTCTCGATTAATCTTTTGATACTGAAGATAAAGGCACCGATGCCAATGCCAAATAAGGCGAGAGCTAATATTGCGTGAAAGATATCTTCGATGAGATCGACGTACTTTAGAGGCAATATAGATGTCTCGACGTCGAGGTTTTCTTTTTTCTCCATGTGCCAAGGTACTCCTGGCATAGAGGTTCCGCTAGGTCTAACCCCGTAAATCAACCAGTGTTGCGCAGGCCAGTTGCGACGCCATTGATGGTCAGAAGCAGCGCACGGACAAGAGTTGGTTCAGCCTGATCGCCAGCTTTACGGACCCGGTTGAGAAGGTTGACCTGTAATGAGTGCAACGGAGCAAGATATTGGTCGCGAACTTCCAAAGTGCGAGCAAGCACTGGCTGATCTCCAAGAAGTGTCGCCTTACCCGTAAGGCGGAGAACTTCTTCAACGGTAAGTGCAAATTCTTCTTCAATTGTTGCGAGGAAGTGCTGCAGTTCAGCGGGAACGAGAGTTTCAACATATCGGCGCGCAGTCTTGAGATCGGTCTTCACCAAAGTCATCTCAACATTGCTGATAAAGGTCGCAAAGAAGTGCCACTCGGCGAGCATCTTCTTCAATACATCTGTATTTCCCGCTTCGCGAGCAGCCTTCAGGCCACTTCCCACGCCAAACCAACCAGGAACAATCTGGCGTGATTGAGTCCAGCCGAAGACCCATGGAATCGCACGTAGCGAATCGAGACCACTAGAGGCATCTGGGCGACGTGATGGTCGAGAACCAAGGAAGAGATTTCCAAGTTGCTCAACCGGGGTTGATGCGTAGAAATATGCCGGCAGATCTGGGTGATCAATCAGGGTGCGATAACGAGCAAATGAATTATCGGAGACAAGGTTCATGCACTCATTCCACTGTGCAAGGTCTTCTGGGCTTTGGCGTGGTCCGCGATTAAGGACAGTCGCCTCAAGCGAAGCGGCAAGTGTGAGTTCAACATTCTCGCGGGCAAGAGAAGGCAGCGCATATTTATCTGAGATCACTTCACCTTGTTCGGTCATCTTGATCTCGCCGTCGACAGATCCCCAAGGAAGCGCAACGAGCGCCTCATATGTAGGTCCGCCACCACGTCCGACAGAACCACCGCGACCATGGAATAAACGAAGCTTCACACCATGCTTCATCGCAACATCGCGAAGGCGACGCTGTGCACGGTGAATTTCCCACTGACTTGTCGCAATACCAGCATCCTTATTTGAATCAGAATAACCCAGCATCACCTCTTGGATATTTCCACGAAGCTCTACCAATGAACGGTAGGTGGGATTTGAAAGCAACTTTTCTAGGATATCTCCTGCTGCACGAAGCTCTGCAACTGTTTCAAGAAGTGGTGCGAAACCAATCTTTGCAACTTTTTTATCGAGATCAACTAGGCCCGCATACTTTCCGAGAAGTGCAGCTGCGATTAAGTCATCTGCTCCCTTAGTCATAGAGACGATATAAGTCTCAATGACTTCTGGTCCGAAGCGTTCGATCAGATCTGAGATTGCCACGAATGTATTGAGCGTCTTTGCTGCAGTGGCATCAAGTGATGAAGCGTTGCGCTTCATTCCGTTTGCTAATTCGCCGGTAAGGATTGTGAACTTCTCATCGTGAGATAGTTCAAGATAACCCTCACCAAGGAAGTTCTTCAGAACATTGTGGTGAGCATCAGAGTGTTCGCGGACATCGAGGGTTGCGTGGGTAAGACCAAAGGCTGCAACAGTGCGAATTGTGCGCTCAAGTAAGCCGGTAGCAATCAGTTCGCCACGATGCTGAAAGAGTGAATCGCGCATCAAGGTGAGATCAGCAAGGAGCTCTGCAGTATTTGCATAGTCGCGGCCAGGAACATGCGGCCCACCGACTGCATGGCGATTACGTGTAAAGGCGAGACGGTGAACAATCGCAGTAGCCTTCAAGCGGTATGGCTCCTGCACATTAAGGCGCAAGAAACGTGGCTCAAATTCTGGGATGTGCTTAAGGTCTTCCGCGACAGATGCGCTGAGTTCTGGGGTAGCACCTGCAATTCGTGTTGAGACCGAGAGCATCTGTCGGAGGCGATCCATTGCCGCAATTGTTGTGCGAATAGCATGTCCAACCTGCAGCACAACAGCATCCTCTGTCACTTGCGGTGTGATGTTGGGGTTTCCATCGCGGTCACCACCAATCCAGGTACCGAATGTCAGAGGGCGAGCAGTGACGGGAAGTTCAATATCTAATCGCTTGAGCTCGCGAGCAAAATCATTGAGAACTTCTGGAACGGTCTGCTTGGCAAGATCATCAAGGTAATACAGTGCATTCATCGCTTCATCGAGCGGCTCTGGGCGATCAAGGCGAAGCTCATCTGTCTGCCATAGGAGATCGACTGTCTCTGCCAGACGCTCATCTTGGGTCACGCTCTTTGGTAGATCAAGCAATCGTGAAATCTCAGATAGTTTGCCGAGGATAGAACGACGAGCTGCCTCTGTTGGGTGAGCAGTAAAGACCGGACGAACTTGGAGTTCAGAAACCCACTTGACGATATCTTCATGGGTAAATTCATGACCAGACGCTGGATTTTTCTGCGCCTCAATAATCTTATCTACCGCTTGAGATAACCAGGATTTTCCATCACGTCGAGCTTCTGCCAGTACGCGAGAACGGTGAACTTGTTCTGCCACATTCGCCAAGTGAAAGTACGTACTAAATGCGCGTACTAAATCAACCGCTTGATCATCGGTGATATCTGCAAGGAGAGCATCTTCACCATTGTCACGAACTGCCTTACGAACCTTTTCTACAAGTTCGAGGAGTTCGCTACCTTCTTGGCGCACCAGAGATTGGCCTAAGAGATCGCCGAGACGTCGGACATCGCTGCGCAGAAGCGCATCATCGATTGCGATGA
>JBEGSV010000010.1:0-2662 GCA_041179685.1 Actinomycetota bacterium | reverse complement strand
ATCAATATCCAATTCGCAATGGCTGGAAACATCCTCTATGTGCTTGAGGCGAACCCTCGTGCATCCCGCACCGTTCCCTTCGTCAGCAAGGCAACTGGTGTCCCTCTAGCAAAAGCTGCGGCAAGAATTGCTGTCGGCAACACAATTGCAGAGTTGAAGGCAGAGGGATTACTACCGGAATCAGATATCCATATTGCTCGCGGAATCAGCGTCAAGGAGGCTGTTCTTCCTTGGAATCGATTCCGCCGCACCGACGGGCGTGGAGTAGATGCGGTACTCGGGCCTGAGATGCGTTCGACTGGTGAGGTTATGGGAATATCATCGAGCTTCGGCGGAGCTTATGCAAAGAGCCAAATTAGCTCCTTCGGGCCGCTCCCAAAGAGCGGAACAGTATTTCTCTCACTTGCCGATAAAGATAAGAGCGCTGGGATCGATTCTGCGCGAGCCCTTGTTGAACTTGGATTTAAGGTACTTACAACGTCCGGAACATCTCTCTTCATGGCAGGCCATGGCGTTGTTACATCTGCTGTTCGAAAGAACTCTGAGGGGCGCGGTCCACTCGGTGAACCAACGATCGTAGATATCCTCAACTCAGGAGAAATTGACCTCGTGATCAACACTCCAGTTGGACGTGGCACAAGAGCAGATGGTTGGGCAATTCGCACCGCTGCAGTACAGCGAAGTATTCCTATCATCACAACGACCCCTGGATTTAATGCAGCTGTTGAAGGAATTCGAACTCTTCGACAAGGCGATCTCGGGGTAAAGTCGATTCAAGAGTGGCTGGCATGAGCGCGATCAATAAAGCAGCGGCGCAAGTAACGGCAACTGTCATTTCGAATAAGCGAGTCGGTGCATATCATCAGATTATTCTCAGCGTTGGGGAAGTAGTTCGACATTGTCGTCCCGGCAATTTCATCGCTATCCAGGTAGGCGGAGATACATCTCGGATGGTACTTCGTCGCGCCTTCGCAATTTCCAGAACTTCGGAGAGTGCTCAATTTGGTGGCACAGTTGAGTTGATTGTTGCTCCTCACGGAACGGGCTCTAAGTGGCTCTGCGCACAGGGCGAGGGAGCTGAAGTAGATGTAGTAACTCCACTGGGCAAGGCTTTCGGCGTTCCTACTGAACCTGCAAATGCTCTTCTCATCGGTGGCGGTTATGGCTCTGCGCCTCTATTTGGTTTAGCAGATCTGCTGAAATCTCGAGGATGTCGAGTCGACATGATTCTCGGTGCAAGCAATGGCAGCAAGATTTATGCACCGATGGAGGGAAAACGCTCGGTAAATTCGCTGAAGATATTTACCGAAGATGGTTCGATGGGCGAATCAGGGAGAGTTACTTCGCAGCTTGCATCCATTATCGAGGAACGCGGAGTTGAGATTATCTACTCCTGCGGTCCAATGGCGATGCTGAAGGCGATTACAGAGATTGCAAATTCCCACGGAGTCATCCATCAGGCATCCGTCGAGGAGTCAATGGCCTGCGGTATTGGCATTTGTATGACATGCGTTCTCCCAGTCAAAGATAGCGACGGCAAGATTTCTATGAAGCGCTCGTGTATCGATGGTCCGGTGATGGATGGTTCTTCTGTCTGCTGGGATCTCGTAGGCAAGAGCACGGAGGGTTTTTAAGTGAGCGCGGCAATAGATCTTTCGACAACTCTCGGCAATGCTTGGTTCCCATCACCAGTATTTACAGCTAGCGGTTGCGCCTCTAGTGGTAAAGAACTTGCACAATTTTTTCCACTGAAAGATATCGGCGCTGTTGTCACCAAGTCGGTAATGAATAAGCCACGACACGGTCGACCTACACCTCGTATGGCGGAGACGCCTTCAGGCATGCTCAATTCAATCGGCTTGCAAGGTCCTGGCATTGATGCATTCTTGGCAAATGATGTTCCATGGTTGCTCAGCCAGGGTTCTCGAGTCATCGTTTCAATTGCAGGTGAAACTGTTGAAGAGTATGCAGTCCTTGCACGCAAACTTCGGTCAACCTCAGGTATCTCAGCGATTGAAGTGAATATTTCTTGCCCCAACGTCGAGAATAGAGGATTGGTTTTCGCAACTGATTGCGATACCTCGGCTCGAGTTATCGATGGAGTGCGCAAAGTTATCGGTGGCGAGATTCCAATCCTTGCCAAACTCACACCAGATGTGACAAATATTGCTGCCGTTGCAAAGAGCGTCGCTGATGCTGGCGCTGACGGCGTAGCGTTGATCAATACCGTGCTTGGAATGGTGATCAACCTGGAGACTATGAAGCCACATCTTGGAGGAAAGACCGGAGGTCTCTCCGGACCTGCGATACGACCAGTTGCAGTTCGCGCCATCTATCAAGTTCGAGAGGCGCTTCCTCACCTACCAATTCTTGGCATGGGGGGAGTCTCATCAGGTCGCGATGCGCTCGAAATGATCCTCGCTGGCGCATCTGGTGTTTCAGTTGGAACGGCGAGTTTTGGCAACCCGACAGCGTTGATCAAAATTCAAAGCGAACTACGCGAACTATTAGCACAGCGTGGTTTTACCTCGCTCTCACAAGCTGTTGGTTATGCCCACCGATAGAAGGAGCTCATTATGACCGCACCGATTATTCTCGCCGTTGATACTCGAGATTTTGATACCGCACAAAGATGGGTAGAGGCAACGAGAGATAGCGTTGC
>JBEGSV010000009.1:0-19979 GCA_041179685.1 Actinomycetota bacterium | reverse complement strand
CGTCGGAGTTAAGGCAGATCGCAAGAACTTTCCACGAGTCACCATCCTCGCCGGCAGCGATGGGGGATACCGCAATCTGATGCATCTCTATCGCGGTATCACATTTCACTCACCTGATCGCATCCCTGTGATCACAAGGGATATCCTCGAAAAATTCGCCGAACATAGCTCGCAGCTCTATCTCTTACATGGCCCAGAATCACCGGTATCGCAAGCCATCGGCCTCCATCGCTTCGATCTTGCAATGGAGATATTTAATAAGACTCGCCCTTTCTTCGCCGATCAAGCCATCGAATGTGTATCGCACCTCATTGCTGGCAGCGGTCCGCGCTCGACTGCACATGCTGCACGTTCTCTAGTCTTTGCTCGCGAACACGATATCGATGCAGTAATTACCAATGCAGTCAGAATGCGCGATCGCAGCGATGGGCCAGTTGCCGACATCCTTGATTGCGCTCGTCAATTAGTTCCACTTGATCGCCGCCATCTCGAACGTCGCAATGGCGAGGCATTTCTCAAAGATAGTAATGAGATGTATCGATTGGCGGCAGAGATCGCACAAGCTGCTGGCGAAGGTTCACCGCGCTTACTATTAAAGAGCACTCGCGAGTGGGCTGAACGTTCACTGCTATCACCGCAGCGCGATATCGGTTTAGGTGATATCCATCTACCCGAAGCAGATGTTGTAGGAGCGGCAAGCGCTGCCGATATGCGGCGTGTATTGCGCGAACGTAGTGAAGCTGGCCTCCATTGGCGATATACCGATAGCGATCGTATCCGTGTGGCACGTGCGCGCCTCGATGATGAACTCGCAACGGTGGCAACGTTGGGATTCGAGTCCTACTTCCTTACCGTCGCTGACATCACTGATATGGCACGTAATAAAGGTATCCGCGTTGCAGCCCGCGGATCTGGTGCAGGTTCGCTAATCACTCACTTACTAGGAATCTCAGGCGTCGATCCCATCGAACATGGTTTATTGATGGAGCGCTTCTGCTCACCGTTACGTCGCGCACTGCCTGATATCGATATCGATGTCGAATCCGCACGTCGCCTTGAAATCTACGATGCAGTCTTTGCGCGCTACGGTGCACCTTCATTTAATAGCGCGCAGGCGATCTCACGTTGCGCCACCGTTTCGATGGTCGAGACCTACCGTGCCCGCCATGCCATCCGCGATGCCGGAGCCGCACTTGGTCTACCTGCGGTCGAGATTGATTTACTTGCAAAGTCAATGCCTCATGTGCGCGCAGCAAATATTGAGGCAGCGCTGGCATCGCTACCCGAACTAAAATCTCTCAATACCAATACACCGCTGATGGCGATGACGATTGCCATGGCAGCCCGCCTCGATGGTCTGCCACGACACCTTGCGATGCACCCGTGTGCAATTGCGCTATCGGATGCCACCTTGCTCGATCGCACACCGCTACAGATCAACGCTGGCGGTTATCCGATGCTCGAATTTGATAAAGATGATGTTGAAGATATCGGGTTACTTAAACTCGATGTCTTAGGTGTTCGTATGCAATCTGCAATCGCCCATGCGGTTGAAGAGATTAGACGCACTGCAGATCCGCAATTTGATATTGATGCTGTTCCGCTCGATGACCCTGATACATATAAGTTGATCCAATCAACACAGACCCTCGGCCTCTTTCAAATCGAAAGCCCGGGTCAGCGCGAGCTTGTCGGAAAGTTACAACCACGCACCTTTAACGATCTCATTATCGATATCTCGCTCTTTAGGCCAGGGCCGGTTAAGAGCGACATGATTCGCCCCTTCCTTGAGGCCCGCGGCGGTTTTACCGCTCCGCAATTAATTCACCCTACCTTGGCGCCGATATTGGCCGAGACTGAAGGCGTTGTTGTCTTTCACGAACAAGTAATCTCAATCATCTCGGTGATGACAGGTATCTCACTTGCAGCAAGTGATGAGAAACGTCGCGCGCTCGGCAGCAAAGAGGGGCAGCAAGAAGTCTGCGATTGGTTCTTTCCTGCTGCAACCGAGAATGGGTATGAACTCGCAACGATTACAAAGGTCTGGGAGATCTTGCGCGCCTTTGCATCTTTTGGTTTCTGCAAGGCACATGCTGCAGCATTTGCACTTCCGACCTATCAATCAGCATGGCTTAAGACGCACTATCCCGCTCAATTTATATCGGGGGTTCTTACCCACGACCCAGGTATGTATCCCAAAAGATTGATGCTCGATGAGGCGCGGCAGATGCAGATTGCTATCGCTCCACTTGATATCAATCGTTCAGCAGGTGATTATCGAGTTGAGATAGCAGGGGATAGACCAGCAATTCGGATCGCGCTCTCTGCAATCTCTGGTGCAAGCGCTCGAGAAGTCGAGAGCATCATTGCCGGACAGCCTTATATCGATCTCGCAGATTTTTATCGCAGATCAGGTGCAGCTCTTCCAACAATTGAAACTCTCATTCTTACCGGCGCATTTGATGCAGTACATATCCCACCACTACGCGAAGGCAGCGATATCGCGCAAGAGAAGATCACGCACCGCGACCTCTTACTTCATCTTGCTGATCTGCAGAAAACATCAGCGCCATCGCTATCAGGTGCGCAGATGTCACTTGGTTTGGCACCTCCGGTACTCGAGGCGAGCGGCCTACCGGCAATGAGCAAAAGCGAGAAGGCGGCGAACGAACTCTCTCGCCTCGGTATGGATATCTCCGAACATCTCTTATCTCCCTATGCCGAATTCCTCAACGCTATCGGTGCAACGCGATCCTGCGATCTTTTAAAGCAACGGAGCAATAGCGAAGTTCTTATTGCTGGGGTCAAGGTCGCCCTCCAATCACCACCGGTGCGTTCGGGAAAGCGAGTTCTCTTTCTCTCACTCGATGATGGTTATGGATGTAGCGATGCCACCTTCTTCCCAGATGTACTGCAATCGCGTGCAGGTGAATACGCTCAAACTCTCTATGCCACCTCACTTTTCTTAGTGCGCGGTGTTACGCGTCGCACTGGAGAGCGCGGGATATCAATTCGCGCCACAGGTGTCTGGGATCTACGAAGCGCCTATCACGATTGGAATCTCAAGAAAGGTAGTGTGGCGATATGAGCACAATTCTGCATGTAGATATGGATGCCTTCTACGCATCTGTTGCAGAGCTCGATCATCCAGAGTTGCGAGGCAAGGCAGTTGTCGTTGGCGCCGGTGCTCGTGGCGTTGTTCTCTCTGCAAATTATGAAGCTCGCAAATTTGGAATCCGTGCGGCGATGCCGGTTGGCTGGGCGCAGAGAATGGCCCCACAAGCAATCTTTATCGCACCTGAACATCATCGATACTCCGAGATATCAGATCGTGTCATGGAGATCTTTGGCAGGTATACACCAAAGGTTGAACCCATCTCACTCGATGAGGCATTTCTCGATGTCACAGGTGCACAGAAATTATTGGGCACAGGTCGCGAGATTGCGATGAAGATTCGCCAAGAGGTGCACGAGCAAGAAGGAATCACCTGTTCTGTTGGCATCGCATCCAATAAATTTATTGCAAAGTTGGCATCGCAACATTGCAAACCAAATGGGCTACTCGAAATTGCAGATGAGCGACTTATTGAATTCCTTCATCCACTTCCCGTCGGTGCAATGTGGGGTGTAGGACCTAAGACAGGTGAGGCGCTCCAGCGACTAGGACTTCACACCATCGGCGATATCGCCAACACTCCACGTGCAACTTTGATCCGGGCTCTCGGTGATGCAACGGGCGCTTCACTCTATGAACTTGCATGGGGTCGCGATATGCGCGATGTCAGCAACGACGAACCCGATAAGAGCATCAGCAATGCAGAGACCTTCGCCTACGACCTCGATAACCCAGAAGAGATTTTGCGAGAGTTCTTGCGGATGACCGAGAAGGCGACCGCTCGATTACGCGATCGTGGCCTTTTTGCGAAGACAATCGGAATCAAAGTCAGATTCTCTGATTTCACCACTATTAGTCGCAGTAAGACCCTGCCGCTGCCTATCGATAGCACCCAAGATATCTATGAGGTAGTCCGAACTCTTTATCTGGCGCTCAAGATCAACGGGGCGCGGCTGCGCCTGGTAGCGGTCTCTCTGGAGGGGCTCCATGAGGGGGCACATGAGCAGATGCTCCTTGGATCGCGCGATAAGGGGTGGAGAGATGCCGATACCGCGATAGATAAGGCGCGTGCCCGCTTTGGTAGCTCGAGCGTACGTCCAGGGCGGTTAATACGACCATCCATTGTTGATAAAGGCGCTCAGGATCAAGGTGACGGATAGCCCCAACTGTTCTATTGTGGGGTTATGGCGCTATCAGATCGCGAACGACGCTTACTAGCCGAGATGGAGGCTGCACTTGCCTCTGATGATCCACGCCTGCAATCAACCCTCTCTGGGGGAGATACAACAACCTTGATTCGTAAGGCCCCTGGCTCACTTCTTCTCGGTGGTGGCCTCATCCTTGCTGGAATTGCAATCCTCTTTACCGGCCTCATCGCCCAGATCGCCCCTGTCGGCATCGCAGGCTTTGTTGTGGCGCTCGCTGGCTTGCTGATGGCTCTTCGCTCAGTGAGCGTAAAGACCCCTCGCGTGGCCCGCCCTAAGCGCTCGCTCAATGATCGACTCCAAGAGCGTTGGGATCAACGTAACTTCGAATAACTCCACCTTTATCTCCACCGAACCCGGCCCTCAGAGGCCGGGTTTTTTATGCCAAAAAGCGGTGGAGGGGCGTGGGGCGAAAGTGTAAAAAAATGGGTAAGAGTGGTGTAAAAAGGAGGAAAGTGGTGTAAAGTGGGGAATTGAGCGGGAAATTCACGCTCATACCTTGGGGAAGGTGGTGAAAATCAATGTTCTTGGGAACCCATGAACCTCGTCTCGATGAGAAGGGACGCTTGATTCTTCCCGCCAAATTCCGCGAGGAGCTTTCGCCAGGCCTTGTTATCACCAAAGGTCAAGAGCGTTGCCTCTATGTCTTCCCAGCAACTGAATTTGCCCACATCACAGAGACCCTTCGCCAAGCACCGGTAACAGCTAAGTCTGCTCGCGATTATCAACGCGTGATGTTTGCCGGCGCACACGATGAAATTCCTGACCGCCAAGGCCGCATCACGATCCCGCAGGGTCTTCGCACCTATGCCGGACTTGAAAAAGAGTGTGTCGTTATTGGCGCCAATACCCGCGTCGAAATCTGGGATAGCAGCGCATGGGCTGAATACCTCGCCGATCGCGAAAAGAGTTTTGCTGATGTATCTGAAGAAGTTTTTCCGGGACTTTTCTAGAGCATCAGCAAAAAATATTTCACAACTGAATAGAAGAAAGTTAGAAAGAAATAAAAAAAATTGAATAGGCCTCGCTCATCTGTGGCCACCGCCGACCTAACAGTTCATTCGATGGTTAATGCAAGTTTTCCAACGGAACTGAACATCTAGTGCCGACAGCGGCGTCTCTTCCCCGACGCCGCTTTCGATTCAATACAAATCCGTCGGCCGGCGGTGACCAGAGATGAGTAGGGATTAAGAAATGCGTAATGAAAGAAAGCTAGTTTAAGAATTGGGGGAGTGATGCAACATATATCAGTGATGCGCGATCGATGCGTTGAACTACTTACTCCCGCCATCATTGCTGTAGAGAATCCAGTTGTTGTCGATGCCACCCTCGGCTTAGGTGGACATACAGAGGCATTGCTTGAAAAGTTTTCTCACCTCACTGTCATTGGAATTGATCGCGACCTCGAGGCGCTGGCAAAGGCAAAGCTACGCCTTGCGCCATTTGGAGATCGCTTTAAATCCGCACATTCAATCTTTGATCAATTCTCAGATGTCGTAGATAGCTTTGGCTACTCAGAGATTAATGGAGCACTCTTCGATCTTGGCGTCTCTTCCATGCAACTTGATGAAGGTTCTCGTGGTTTCTCATACTCCCACGAAGCTCCACTGGATATGCGAATGGACCAAAGTCGAGGAATTACAGCCTCTGAAATTGTAAATACCTACCAGCCTGGTGAGCTTGTTCGCATCCTTCGCATTTACGGTGAAGAGAAGTTCGCTACTCGCATCGTTGAAAATATCGTGAAGGAGCGCGCTATTGCTCCTTTGAACTCAACATCTCAATTAGCAACCTTGGTTAAAAACAGCATTCCGGCAGCGACTCGTCGTACTGGCGGCAATCCTGCAAAAAGAACTTTTCAAGCGCTTCGAATCGCAGTCAATGATGAACTTGGCGCAATTGAGAGAGCGATACCTCAAGCACTTGAGCGCATCGCGGTTGGTGGCCGTGTTGTTGTGATGTCATTCCAATCTCTCGAAGATCGAATCATCAAAGAGCAGTTTGCAGAAGCATCTACATCTAAGAGTCCACGTGAACTTCCGATCGAACTTCCGCAATATGCAGCGAAGTTCAAGCTTGTCTTCAACTCAAGCGAGAAGCCAACAGATGCCGAGATCGAAGAGAACTCACGTGCCGCTTCAACACGACTTCGTGCGATCGAAAGGGTGGCTGCCTAATGTCAACTGCTCTGGCTCGTAAATCAATTTCAACAACTTTAACTTCAGGTATCAAACGCCAGGTTGTAGAGACTACAGCGAAGGTTATTCAGGGTGCCTTCCCGCAAGTTTCAGTGGCACAGCAAGCAAGTCGAAAGTACTTTGCGATCTTTGTTTCCAGTATTAGCGTCGCAGGGTTCTTAGCATTGCTTGGCATTAATACCCTTCTTGCGCAAGATGCATTCACACTATCTAATCTCAAAGTAGAAGCAAAGATGGTTGCAGATCAACGTGATGCCATTACGCGCTCTATAGATTCTCACTCGTCACCGGAGGCGCTGGCACAGGCAGCTGCCGCCCTGGGTATGAAGCCATCTGAAACTCCTATCTTTCTCAATATCACCAGTAATCAGGAGGTAACACGTGGGTGATCTCCAGCTTGCGAAGTCTCGTATTCGAATTCTTGCGCTCGTATTCACGGTCGCTATTGCGCTCTTAAGCCTGCAACTCTTCCGTGTTCAGATAATTGAGGCATCAAATTACAAACTTCGTGCCGTTGATGAGATGGAGACTACCCGCGTAGTTCAAGCTCCTCGCGGAGAGATCACAGATATCAATGGGGTTGCATTCGCACGTAGCGTCTCTGCAATCAGCATCGTTGTAGATCAAACGCAGATTAACGATCCAGCTCGTACAGCGACATTTGTTGCACCAATCTTGGGTCTCTCAGTTGCAGATGTTCAGGCAAGTATTACTGGCACTCGAAAGTATTCGATGGTTCTTAAGAATGGACGTCCTGCGCTCTGGTCAAAGCTCAGTACTGCAATGGAAAATTACAACGCGTCTCTTGATGGAAAGCAGCTAGGGGAGCGCATTATCGGATTCTTCCCTGAACGTTCTTATATTCGTGAATATCCATCCGGTAAGTTAATTTCATCGTTGGTTGGATTCGTGCGAGCAGATGGCGTGGGAGCTACCGGTCTTGAATCGAGTATGAATTCAACAATCTCAGGAACTGCAGGCCGCTACTCATATGCGCGCGCTAATGGTGCTGAGATTCCTGGTTCTCAAAATGAAATTATCGCTCCAAAGCCAGGCACATCTGTACGCCTCACAATTGATCGTGATGTGCAATGGGTGGCAGCAAAGGCGATTGCAGATGCAGTGAAGAGCACCGGTGCAGTTAATGGAACAGTAATTGTGATGGATCCTCGCACGGGTGCGATTATTGCTCATGCAACGGCGCCTACTTTTGATCCAAACAACACAAAGGGTATCTCTCTAGATTTAATGCGTAATCCATCCGTGCAGGATGTATACGAGCCTGGTTCAACTGGAAAAGTAATGACGATGGCGGCGGCGCTCGAAGAGGGAACAGTGACACCAACAACAGTTTTCTCGGTGCCTTACGGATTACACCGCGCTGGCAAGACTTTTCATGATCACGAGAAGCATGCGACTCAGCAATTGACTACAACCGGCATTCTCGCAGTTTCTTCCAATACTGGTTCGATCAAAGTTGGTGAAACCCTTGGCAGCCAGAAGCTTTACGACTATCTCACTAAATTTGGAATTGGAAGCAAGACAGGTTCTGGCCTTCCAGGAGAATCTGCAGGAATTCTGCGACCGGTTAAGACTTGGTCAGGTACAACTGCGCCAACTGTAGCCTTTGGTCAGGGATATTCAGTAACTGCAATGCAGGCTACAAGTGTCTTTGCAACAATTGCCAATGGGGGAGTTCGTGTGTCTCCAACTGTAATCGCAGGAACAAGCGATGCATCAGGTCACTTCACTCCTGCAGGTAATCGTGAAACTGTAAGAGTGATCAGTGAAGATGCGGCAGCAAAGTTGCGCACAATGATGGAGAGCGTTGTCTCGGCAAATGGAACTGCTCCTAGTGCAGCAATTCCTGGATACCGTGTTGCAGGAAAGACTGGCACCGCGCAGCGAGTCGATCCAATAACCGGAAAGTACAACGGATATACCGCTTCATTTATTGGTTTCGCTCCAGCTGATAGCCCTCGATTTGTTATCAATGTGACGCTACAACGTCCACGTAACGGTCACTATGGAGGCGCACTCTGTGGTCCGGTATTTAAGAAGGTTATGACATTTGTTCTGCAATCTGAGCATGTCGCACCTACCGGCACAACAGTTCAGCCGGTTGCTCTTACTCAGTCACAGCTCAAGACATTTAAGGCAACCCAAGTGAGTGCGAAGAACTAATGATTCGTCCATTTAATGAGTTCACTTACTCATTGAGCAAAGCGGCCGATCTTCTCGGTGCGCAGAAAATGAACTTCTCTGATTGTAATTTCACTGGCCTGACCCATGTCGACTCAGAAATTCAGCCTGGAGATATCTTCCTTGCCTTTCCTGGAGCAAAGTCTCATGGCGCTCAATACATTGAGTCAGCAAAGTCTCGCGGTGCTGTTGCAGTTTTGACTGATCAAGAAGGCGCCGCATTCTCGCATGGGGTTCCAACCTTAGTCGTGCCTTACGTTCGTGAAGCGGGCGCTGTTCTTGCATCAAGCTTCTATCGTTCACCGATTCGTGATTTGCAGAGCATTGGCATCACAGGTACAAACGGAAAGACCACAGTGTCGACGCTGCTCTACCAACTCTTCACGGCTATCGGTCGAGAGAGCGGACTCATTGGAACAGTCGAAACTCGCATTGGCACAGAGTCAATCAAGAGTTCGCGTACGACACCAGAAGCCGCTGATCTCCAAGCCTTAGTCGCGACGATGCGGGAGCGCCATTTACGTCATCTAGTAATGGAAGTTTCCAGCCACTCGCTCGATCTCAAGCGAATGGTCGGTTCACATTTCTCAATCGTCGGATTCACCAATCTTTCGCAAGACCATCTTGATTATCACAAAGATATGGAGAGTTACTTCGCTGCTAAATCGAAACTCTTCTCAACAGAGTATGCAGATTTAGGCTTCATCAACATTGACGATGCTTACGGTCTTCGCCTCTTCCAGTCAGAGAGCATCCCGATGATCTCACTCTCTCGCAGCAATCAGAGCGCAACATGGCACTTCACTTCAATCTCTCCAACAACTAGTGGAACAGATTTCACCATCCGCGGCAAGGACGGCATTCTCATCGAATCATCCACTTCCTTACGAGGTGGGTTCAATCTCGATAACTTACTTCTTGTAATCTCAATTGCATATGAGTGTGGAGTTGATCCGCTGGAGATGGCAGCGCTTCTTCCAACCTTAAAAGGTGCTCCAGGACGTCTTGAGCAGATCTCATTGGGACAGGGTTTCAACGCGCTAGTTGATTACGCTCACTCGCCAGATGCAGTCGTGAACGTCCTTCAGGCGCTACGGGAATTTACCTCTGGCCGGGTTATTGGCGTCTTGGGATGTGGCGGCGATCGTGACTCTAGTAAGCGTTCTTTGATGGGGGAGGCGCTCTCTCAAGGTTGCGATGTTGCAATCTTTACCAGCGACAATCCTCGGAGCGAAGACCCAGCTCAGATACTTACGGAGATGACTCAATCTCTCTCCATACAAGAGCCTTCATCTGTGATTGTCGATCGAGCGGCTGCAATTCGTTATGCAGTATCGCTTGCGACTCCAGGTGACACTGTCGTCATTCTTGGTAAGGGTCATGAAAGCGGCCAAGAGATTCAAGGAGTTGTGGCGCCCTTTGATGATCGACTACAACTGGCATTAGAAATCGAGTCGAAGCGATGATTCCAATGAAGGCGAGCGAGATCGCTCGTGTAATAGGCGGAGAACTTCATGGCTCGGATGTAGAAGTCTTGGAGCGAGCATTCCTCTCTTCCAGTCAATGTATCGAGGGCTCAATCTTCCTTGCGATAAAGGGCGAGAATGCTGACGGCCACGACTTTGTTAATGATGCATTTTCGCATGGTGCAATTCTTGCGATCACCTCAAAGGCAGTCTCCGAACGTTGCATCGTAGTTCCCGACGTGACAGTGGCAATAGGACACTTGGCATCTCATGTCCGTAGTACATTGAAAGCATTGACAGTTATCGGCATTACCGGTTCGCAGGGGAAGACCACGACCAAGGAGCTTCTCTCTGCAATCTTAAGTTCAGTCGCACCAACAATCTCTCCACAAGGAAATAACAATAATGAACTTGGCGTACCCATCACGCTCTTGCAGTGCAAGGCAGATACCAAGTACTGCATTGTTGAGATGGGCGCGCGACATCAAGGCGATATCGCAGCTCTCGCTACAATTGCAAAGCCGGAGATCGGCGTTGTGCTCAAGGTTGCAGCGGCTCACCTAGGTGAATTTGGCTCACTTGAAATTATTGCCAAGACAAAGTCGGAGATGATTTCATCGCTATCGCCCAATGGAATTGCGATCTTAGGACAGTACGATCCAATGACTGTGGCGATGGCATCCCTCCATTCAGGAAAGACAATCACATTCGGAGAGACACCATCTTCTGAGATTCGTGCAACTGATATTGAAATTCGTGAAGGGCGCCCCCACTTCGAATTAGTAACTCCAGAAGGGCGCTCGACCGTAACTCTGCGCCAGTATGGAACTCATCAGATTGCAAATGCACTCGCAGCGGCAGCTGTCTCATATGCGCTCGGATTAACTACAGATCAAATAGCAGGTGCGCTCTCAACAGCTGAGGTTCATGCGCGTTGGCGCATGGAGGTGAGAACGCTTGATGATTTGGTCATCATCAACGATGCCTACAACGCAAGTCCTGATTCAATGGCCGCAGCGCTCCATACGCTGGCACATCTATCGCAAGAGCGGGGCGGTGAATCCTGGGCATTCCTTGGAAATATGCGCGAACTCGGCGAGTCATCTACCCAGGCTCATGCAGAGATTGGCACCCTTGCTTCCAGTTTAGGTATCGACCATCTAGTGACAGTAGGAGCTCCCGATTATGCAAAAGGCATTACAGATGGCTCGCAGATTGCGATCCATATCTGTCGGGATAAAGTCGAGGCACTTTCATATATTCAATATCTCAACCGAGGGGATGTGGTGCTCTGTAAAGCCTCGCGTTCAGATGGATTAGAAGAAATTGCAGAGAAGATCGAAAATGTTTGGAATGCAAAGTTGAGAGATGAAGGAGTCGAAGAATGAGAGAGATTTTGATGGCAGGAGGGCTAGCCCTCTTCTTCTCCCTCTTCGGAACACCGCTATTGATCAAGGTGCTCGTGCGTCGCGGCTATGGTCAATTTATTCGCGATGACGGGCCCTCTTCGCATCACATAAAGCGTGGCACGCCAACCATGGGCGGCATCATCATTATTTTCTCAGTCATCGCCTCTTACCTCATCGCTCACTTAATTTCGGGAAACAAAATTAGCGTCTCGGCGATGCTCATCATGGGGCTAGTTGTCGCTATCGGCTTCCTTGGATTCCTTGATGACTATATGAAAATTTCACGCCAAAACTCCGGCGGAATCAGCGGCAAGCAGAAGATTTTTGGTCAAGTCCTTGCAGCTTCAATCTTTGGTTACCTCGGACTTCAATTCGCAGATAAAGATGGATTTACACCGCTAAGTCTTCAACTCTCAACTGTGAGAGATACATCAATCACTCTCGGGGTAGTTGCGGTAGTTATCTGGATTGCATTTATGGTGACAGCTACAAGCAATGGAGTAAACCTCACCGATGGTCTTGATGGACTGGCGACCGGTGCTGCAGTGATGACTTTTATCGCCTTCGTATTGATCGGAGTCTGGGAATTTGGCCAGAGCTGCGCAGTTGTCGCAACAAGTAATTGTTATCAGGTTCGTGACCCACTTGATCTCGCTGTTCTCTCTGCGGCTTTTGCCGGTTCGTGCACCGGTTTTCTCTGGTGGAATGCATCTCCCGCAAAGATTTTTATGGGAGATACCGGTTCACTCGCACTCGGTGCAGCGCTTGCCGGAATAGCTGCGTCACTTCGAATTCAACTCCTCTTGATTCCTCTCGGTGGACTCTTTGTCATCATTACTCTCTCTGTTGCGCTCCAGGTGATCTACTTCAAACTAACCGGAGGCAAGCGCCTCTTTAAGATGGCTCCGCTACATCACCATTTTGAACTTCTTGGTTGGGGTCAAGTCACGGTAGTTCTACGTTTCTGGATTATCGCTGGCCTCTGTGTAGCAATGGGGCTTGGTCTCTTCTATGCCGATTGGGTAGTTGGGTAATCAGAGAGAAGATGGCTAACAAAAATATTTATAGCTCACTCTCCGAAAAGAGAATCCTCGTTGCAGGTGCTGGAGTCACAGGGCTCGCAGTTGCTAGTGCACTGATAGGGAAGGGGGCAGTTGTCACCTTTACGGATGAGAAAGTTAATGTGGTCGAAGGATTCGATGTCCTCCATCCAAATTCCGTCGAAATCAAAAACTTTGATGCAATTATGGTTTCCCCGGGATGGCGAGAAGATCACCCCATCGTTGCTGCGGCTCGCAAGAACGGTGTTGATATTCTCAATGAGATTGATTTGGCCTGGTCAATTAAGGCCACAAAGGCACCGGCTCAGAAGTGGCTAGCGCTCACGGGCACCAATGGAAAGACAACAACGGTCGAAATGGTCGCGCACATTATGTCGACGGCAGGTCTAAAGGTGCGAGCATGCGGCAATGTCGGAACGACTGTAATTGAAACAATAACTAGCAATGAAGATTTTGACTATTTAGTTCTAGAGCTCTCATCATTTCAATTGCATTGGCTCAACGATGCGCAATTCACGGCTTCAGCGATTCTAAATATTGCTGATGATCATATTGATTGGCATGGATCCTTTGATGAATACGCCCGTGCAAAAGTCTCCATTTTAGATAAATCCACTACAGCAATCCTCAATGGTGATGATGGCGAGGTCGTTGGCAGAACTTCACATTGGCTAGGAAGAAAGATTTTCTACTCGCTAGATACTCCAGGACCAGGGGAGCTCGGTGTGGTTGAAGAGTTGCTCGTGGACCGCGCCTTTGTTGCCGATGTGCAAGAAGCAGCATTGATTGCAGAGCTCACCGAAATTCTGCCAACTGTTCCACATCACATCTCAAACTCGCTGGCGGCAGCCGGCCTTGCTTCCACAGTAGGAATCTCGCGCGAAATAATCCGTGAGGCACTGAAGAGCTTTAAGACAGGTCGTCATCGCGCTGAAGAGATTGCTGATCACGATGGCGTGAAGTGGATTGACGATTCAAAGGCCACAAATCCCCATGCAGCCGCTGCATCGATCCTCTCTCATTTCTCAGTTATCTGGATTGCCGGCGGATTAGCTAAGGGCGCAAAGATGGAGCCATTGATCGATCGCATCTGGAGCCGTTTGAAGGCAGCGATTCTGATTGGTGAAGATCGTGAGCTCATCGCCAGCGCCTTGCGCTCAAGTGCCCCAGATCTACCTTTGTACTTCATAGATCCTCCAGCAGATTATCAAAAGGGCTCTGAAGACAATCACTTTATGGAGTCAATCGCGAGATGTGCCGAAGAAATTTCCACTCAGGGCGATGTTGTCTTGCTGGCTCCAGCATGTGCTTCGATGGATCAATTTATTTCATATGGCGATCGTGGAGATCGATTTGCTCGAGCAGTAAAGGATGTTGTTATCAATGACCACTAAGGCAGCAAAGAGCACTCGTTTTCTCAATAGCCCGGTAAATCATTTCTACATGATGATCATCAGCACCGCAGTGCTGGTAGTACTCGGTCTCATTATGGTCTTTTCGGCATCATCAATTCATGCAATTGACACAAAGGGATACGCCTTTGCGGTCGCCCTACGCCAATTTGTCTTTCTTGTTGTAGGCGTACCTTTTGCTATCTTGTTGGCAAGTCGTCCAGTTGAATTCTGGAGCCGATTTGCAAAGTTAGGCTTATTTTTCTCTATTGTGCTGGTTACTATTGTGATGATCCCTGGTGTTGGCAAAGAGGTTAACGGAAATCGAAATTGGATTGACCTCAAAGTTGTTGATATTCAGCCGGGCGAATTTACTAAATTTCTTCTGATTCTCTGGGCTGCATATCTGCTTGCGCGGAAAGAATCAGCTGAGAAAATTAAATTCAATGTAATTGCCCTTCTGGCTCCAGGTTTTGCAATCGTCATCTTGGGAATTCTTAGAGGCCGAGACCTAGGTACAGCTGCTGTAGTCGCAGCGATATTCTCTGGATTGCTCTTTGTCTCTGGAGTTGATCTTCGGAAGATGGGCTCTGTTGCAATTGTCCTCTTCGCTGGTTTGGCGATTGGAATAGTCACCTCTGATTATCGACGCGCACGTTTCTTAGTCTTCCTCGATCCATTTGATCCCAATGATTACAAGAATTTCGGATGGCAACCTGCACATAGCCTCTTAGGCCTTGCTACCGGAGGTGTCTTTGGAGTTGGTCTGGGAGGTAGTCGGCAGAAGTGGGGCAACCTTCCTGAGGCTCACACAGACTTTATTTACTCAGTAATTGGAGAAGAGCTTGGTCTCGTTGGAACTTTAGGAGTTCTCATTCTGTTGGGAACTTTGGTCTATTCAATTTTCCGAATCTCCCTTCGAGCAAGTGATCCATTCTCCCGGTATGTATGTGCTGGTGTGGCATGTTGGATCGGCATCCAATCAATTCTCAATATTGGAACTGCAATCAGTGTTCTCCCGGTCGTGGGAGTGACTCTTCCCTTAGTCTCATATGGCGGTTCTGCCTTATTGACCACCATTTGCGCCTTAGGATTTGTGGCAGGCGTTTCCTTAAGGGATAAAGAAGTAAAGAAGGAACTCGTTCGACGTTTTGCCAAGAGTTAAGGAGAGAGCGGCTTCAATGAAGATTCTCTTTGCGGGCGGCGGAACTGCAGGCCATGTCGAGCCAGCGATTGCCGTCGCACGTGCGTGGCAGAGCGCCCACCCTCAAGATGAGATTATTTTCTTAGGAACGAAGCAGGGTTTAGAGAATTCGCTCGTACCAGCAGCAGGTTTTACGCTCCACCATATTCCCAAAGTGGCTATTGCGCGCAAGATTTCACTATCCCTTTTAAAGGTTCCCTTTCAGTTAATTGCATCAATATCTGCAACTCGCAACATCCTTCGTGGCGTTGATTGTGCTGTGGGATTCGGAGGGTACGTTTCTGGCCCGCTCTATATCGCTGCAGCACTCAAGAAAGTTCCATTTCTTATTCACGAACAGAATGCGCGCCCAGGTTGGGCCAACCGGTTAGGCGCCCGTCTGACTAAATATCAAGCACTGAGCTATCCGGTGAGCAATCGTGAGTTTGCTCGAGCAGAGCTCACAGGACTTCCTTTGCGCGCCGATGTTCTTACATCGCTATCTGGTGCAGAGCTCAATTGGGGTAAGGCACGTGCTCGAGCTAAAGCGGCGGTCACAGAGCGCTATGAACTCAATCCAGAGCAACCATTGATCTTTATCTTTGGCGGCTCACAGGGGTCGCAGGCGATTAATGCAGTCATCAACGATGCAAGAGAGTTTTTGGCAAATCACAAAATCTCGCTCCTTCATGGAGTGGGAAAGAATAATTCGGTGCCTGATCACAGCAACTCTTATCGAGCTCTTCCGTATATTGATGATATGGCCGAGTGCTATCTCGCTGCAGATTTGCTGATTGCTCGCAGCGGAGCCGTTACCTGTGCAGAGGCACAAGCGCTCTCGCGTTACTCACTCTTCATTCCACTTCCAATAGGCAATGGCGAGCAGGCGTTAAATGCAGCGACATTGGTCGAAGCCGGACGAGCAGAGATTCTCGAGCAAAGTAAATTCACAGCGCCGTGGCTTGAAGCAAATCTGGAGCAATTGCTTCTCAAAAGTTCGACTCGCTCGCCTGAAGGTGATGCCTCTGGCGCTGATGCAGTAGATAAGATTGTGAAGATAATCGAGAGAGCGGTAGGTAAGTAATGGCAATCAACGCCACCGCCACCTTTTCCGGTAAGTCACTTCTCGGTAAGCGAATCCACTTTATTGGCATTGGCGGTTCAGGAATGAGTGGGCTAGCGCGGATTGCACTTGCTGATGGAATTTCTGTTTCAGGCTCTGACGCGAAGGATTCTTCTGTTCTCACCGCACTTGAAGCTCTGGGAGCAAAGATCTACAGAAGCCATGAGGGCTCACATGTTGATGGGGCAGATGTTGTCATTTACTCCACTGCAATCACTTCGAGCAATCCTGAGATCTCACGTGCACTCGAACGCTCAATTCCAATCATGACCAGAGCAAACGCCCTCGCGCTTTTGATGCATGGGCTAACAAGTATTGCCGTCGCTGGCACGCATGGGAAGACAACGACCTCTTCCATGGCGACCGTTGCATTTCAAGCTTGTGGCTTAGATCCCTCTTTTGCAATTGGTGGAACGCTGAGCGCATCTGGTTCAAATGCACATCGCGGTTCTGGAAATTATTTCATCGCTGAAGCCGACGAATCCGATGGTTCCTTTATTGCATATCACCCACATGCCGCCATTGTGACCAACATTGAACATGACCACGTCGACTTCTTTAGCACAGCAGCTGAGGTCACCCAGGTTTTCGAGAATTTCGCTCTCACAATTCCAGCAGATGGATTCTTGATCTATTGCAAGGATGACCAGGGTTCTCACGCTCTGGGGGAGAAGGTTTCTCACTGCACCACGTACTCTTATGGAACAGACCCAGCATCAGATTTAAAGATCGATCAGATCGAGCTCTTAGCAAACGGTTCTCGGGGTCGAGCAATTTGGAAGGGAACTGTGATTGGGCATATCGAACTCACCGTTCCAGGAAAGCATAATCTTCTCAACGCTGCCGGCACCCTCGCCCTGGCCATGGCGCTCGAACTCAATCCTGCAGCTTTCTTATCAGGGCTTCATTCTTTTAGAGGTGCCGGACGCCGCTTCGAATTAAAAGCGACAGTCAACGGAATTCGAATTATCGATGACTATGGACATCACCCAACAGAGATCGCAGTGACCCTTGAAGCAGCCCGTCGCTATGCAGATACCGGCCGGGTCTTGGTCATTTTTCAGCCTCACCGATACACCCGAACAGAGGCTTTTCTTGAGAAGTTCGCCGAATCGTTAGATCGAGCAGACGATGTGACGCTCCTTGAAATCTATGCTGCGAGCGAGAAACCAATTCCCGGTGTGAGCTCAGAGCTCATTGCCGAGAAGATGAAGAATGGAATATATCTTCCTAATTTCGCAGATGCTTCAGAGCGAATCATTGAGATTGCTAAACCTGGAGATGTAATCCTCACACTTGGCGCTGGTGACGTTAACTCTCTTGCTCCAATCATCGCTGACGGCTTAGCCAAGCGTTTCGGGTAACGTGCAATGCCAGTAAGAGTAAAAGTGGTGGCATCTCTCACCATAGTTTTCGCAGCAATGACATACCTCTTTGCCTGGTCGCCAGTCTTTTCAGTCCGAACAATCTCAACCGTAGGCGCTCCCAAAGAGGTCAGCACGGCAGCGCTCATAGCAAAGAGCGATATCTACATTGGAGAGAAGCTTTCGAGAATCGAACCGCGTTCAATCGAGCGTTCTCTTGGTGAACTTTCTTGGGTGAGTAAAGTCTCGGTCGATAGGAACTGGATTAAAGGTGTTGTCACCATTGAAATAGTTCCGCGAATTCCAGTGGGCATCTATAAGGGGAAGGCGATTGATAGCTCCGGAACCCTCTTCGAATTACCAGGGAAGAACCCTGAAGGTCTACCAGTGGTGAGCGCTGCCACCCCCGAGCTAGGACTTGAGGCGATAGCCCTCTTCACCAATCTTCCAGCCGAAGTGAGAGAGAGAACGATCTCGGTGAGCGCTCCAAATGCCAACGCAATTTCTTCGTGGCAAGAGCAGAAAAGTCGAAAGCTGAAAATCACATGGGGTTCTTCGCGCGATTTAGATCTTAAAGTCACTGTATTGCAGGCACTTCTCGAGTTACCTGAGAATAAAGCGATCAAGCGCGTGGATTTATCGGCCCCACATGCACCTATTGTGAAGTGAAGTAGCGCGCAAAAACTCTCTACAGTAGGTAGAGGTATTTCTTCGTGTTGGTTTTTGATTACCTACGCTCAAAGACATACCTTGCCACCATCAAAGTGAATAGAAATGTGACTCTCAAGAGAGGGTTTACAGTTCTTAAGGAGGCACAGGGTGGCTGCACCACAGAATTATCTCGCCGTTATTAAAGTCGTCGGTATCGGCGGTGGCGGAGTAAATGCGATCAACCGCATGATTGAAGTTGGACTCAAAGGTGTCGAGTTCATTGCAATCAATACAGATGCACAACATCTATTGATGAGTGATGCAGATGTAAAGCTTGATATCGGTCGCGCTTCTACAAAGGGCCTCGGTGCAGGTGCTGCTCCTGAAAAGGGTCGACAGGCAGCGATTGATCACACTGAAGAGATTGAAGAGATTCTTCGCGGTGCAGATATGGTCTTTGTTACTGCTGGTGAAGGTGGAGGAACTGGCACAGGTGGTGCTCCGATCGTTGCAAAGATTGCGCGCGAACTCGGTGCACTCACTATCGGTGTTGTCACTCGTCCTTTCTCATTCGAAGGAAAGATCCGCACACGTCAAGCTGAAGAGGGAATCGATTCTCTTCGCGAGCACGTTGACACACTCATCGTCATTCCAAATGATCGCCTCCTTGCAATCTCTGATCGCAATATCACTGCGATGGATGCATTTAAGAGCGCAGACCAGGTTCTCCTTTCTGGCGTTCAAGGAATTACCGAGATCATCACACAGCCTGGTTTGATCAACTTGGACTTCGCAGATGTGAAGACAGTAATGACAGACGCAGGATCAGCTCTGATGGGTATCGGCTCTGCTCGCGGAGATAATCGCGCTGCGCGTGCTGCAGAGCTTGCAATCTCTAGTCCACTGCTTGAAGCCTCTATCGATGGCGCTATGGGAGTTCTTCTCTCTGTTGCAGGTGGCTCTGATCTAGGTCTCTTTGAAATCAATGAGGCTTGTGAACTTGTTCAAGCAGCGGCGCATCCAGATGCACGCATCATCTTCGGTACAACTATTGATGATGCTCTCGGTGACGAAGTACGAATCACCGTTATCGCAGCGGGTTTTGCTGGGGGAGAGCCAACTAAGGTAGAGATGCCTTCGATCAATGCGGCGACACTCTCTGGCGTTGCAGACCCAATTCCATCGAATGATCCACTCTCAGTAGCGCTCGATCTCGACTCTTCGGCTCCTCGCAAGCGCATCACATTTGAAGAGCTTGTCACAGAAGATGAGATTGATGTCCCTGATTTTATGAAGTAATGAAGTCTGCTTGATGAAATATCGCTTTACCAAACGCACCGGAGGCAATAGCCACGGTGCGTTTGCATCTCTCAACCTGGGTACCCATGTCGGAGATGAGATCGGCGATGTTCTCAAGAACCGCGAAGCCATCGCCCGTGAATGTGGACCTACTCAATATATGAACCAGGTTCATGGTGATCGAATTGCGCTGATTGAGGAAGTGACAGATGAGATACCAACAGCTGACGCACTGGTTACGGGGATACCGGGCATCACACTGGCCGTGATGGTTGCTGATTGCATTCCGTTGCTTTTATCTTCTCGAGAATC
>JBEGSV010000008.1:0-33150 GCA_041179685.1 Actinomycetota bacterium | reverse complement strand
TGACTTTGGAGTAGAGGCAACGACAGAGGTATTTCCTTGAGCTGGAGCCCCCGACACCGCACTGTTAGTTTGTGATGCGGAGAGCACATCCTCACGACGGATACGTCCACCGATACCTGTGCCATTGACTGAGGCTAGGTTTACGCCAAGATCATTTGCAAGCTTGCGAACAATTGGTGTCACATAAGCATCTGCCGGCTGCGAAACAGGCGCTGCTGGTGCAGCCACTGGTGCTGCCGGAGCGGCAACCGGTGCCGGTGGAGGAGTCACTGGCGCAGCTGCAACTGGAGCTGGAGTCGCAGGAGCGGGTGTAACCACTGGCGCAGCTGCAACTGGGGCTGGAGCAACAGGTGCTGCACCGTTTGCAGCGCCAACGAGCGCAAGACGAGCACCAACTGGAACTGTTGTATCAACCGGAACATCAATTGCTAGGAGTACACCTGCAACTGGTGAAGGAATCTCGGTATCAACCTTGTCGGTAGATACTTCGAGCAGCGCCTCGTCAACTGCAACCGAATCGCCAACGTTCTTAAGCCAACGTGTGACTGTGCCTTCAGAGACTGATTCACCGAGGGCGGGCATTGTGATGACAGTACCTGCCGATGCTGAAGCAGCTGGCGCCGCAACAGGAGCTGGGGTGTCTACAATCGATGCAGCAACTGGTGCTGGTGTCTCAACGAGAGCGGGAGCTGGAGGGGGAGTTGGTGCAGCGGCAACCGGTGCTGGGGCTGATGCGTTTGCACTATCTGCGATGACAGCAAGCTCGGCTCCGACTGGAACGGTCTGATCGACGCCGACAACTATCTTCTGTAATACACCGGCAACAGGTGATGGGATCTCTGTATCAACCTTGTCGGTTGAAACTTCGAGGAGTGGTTCATCGACTGCGATGTGATCGCCCTCTGCCTTGAGCCAACGCGTAACAGTTCCTTCGCTGACGGACTCGCCGAGTGCTGGCATCGTTACTGAAAATGTCATCTGATTTTCTCCTCTATACCTTTACTTAATTCTTAACCGTGGGCGTGAAGTGGCTTGCCAGCGAGAGCCATATGAGCTTCGCCCATCGCCTCGGACATTGTTGGGTGGGCATGGATCAGAGGAGCAACATCATCTGCTGTTGCCTCCCAGTTGAAGATTAATTGTGCTTCAGCGAGAAGTTCGCCGACGCGAGCACCGACCATATGGATACCAAGGACTGGACCGTTCTTCTGCGCGACAAGCTTGATAGAGCCTGCAGTCTTGAGAATCTGCGCCTTTCCATTTCCAGCGAGGTTGTAATCGACTTCAACAACATCATAGCCACGCTCTTTTGCAACCTTAGTTGAGAGCCCCACTGATGCAACTTCAGGCTCTGAATATGTAACGCGTGGGACGCCGTCGTAATTGATTGGACGTGGATTAAGCCCGGCAATTGTCTCTGCAACGAGGATTCCCTCTTGGAATCCAACGTGTGCGAGTTGAAGGGTCGGGATGATGTCGCCGACTGCGAAAATTCCTGGAATATTTGTACGGCAATGGTCATCGACCAAGATGTAACCGCGATCCATTGCGATTCCAGCCTCTTGGTAACCAATGCCATCAGTAACAGGTCCGCGTCCAATAGATACGAGGAGGATTTCAGCTGTGAACTCGCGGCCATCCTCAAGTGTTACGGTCACTGAATCAGCATTGACGCGATGAGACTTAAATTTGATACCGAGCTCGAAGTTGATTCCGCGCTTGCGATAAGCACGCTCAAGGAACTTAGAAGAAGACTCATCTTCCAGAGGAACTAGGTGGTTGAGGCCTTCAATGATGGTGACATCAACGCCGAATGACTTCCATACAGAGGCAAACTCGCAGCCAATAACTCCACCACCGAGAACGATTGCGCTCTTTGGGATGTAATCAAGCTTTGTTCCATGATCTGAAGTAATAACGCGCTGACCATCAATCTCGAGGCCAGGAATGGTCTTTGCATAAGAGCCGGTAGCAAGAACGATGTTCTTTCCGGTGTACTGCTGACCATTTACTTCGACGGTATTGTTATTGACGAGACGACCTTTACCTTCGATGAAGGTGACGTTTCGAGATTTGATCAAACCTTGAAGACCCTTGTAGAGGCCGGCGATGACGCCGTCCTTATATGTATTGACGCCATTGATATCGATTGAGTCGAGAGTCGCATTAACGCCGAAGATATGAGATTCGCGAGCGCTATCTGCAACTTCACCTGCATGAAGGAGCGCCTTCGTCGGAATACATCCACGGTGAAGGCAGGTGCCGCCGACCTTGTCTTGTTCGATTAGCGCAACTGAGAGACCTAACTGTGCGCCGCGGAGCGCAGCTGCGTACCCGCCGCTACCGCCACCAAGAATGACAAGATCAAAATTCGACATTGATAACTCCTTTAGCCCAACTGGGAAGACCTTCAACTCCCATATCTTGCCAGCCTTAGGCGTGGATGACTAACTCAGCGAGAGTCTCATGGCTCACCTCTAGGGCTTGGCAATAGCCAAAAGGTGCGATTTATTGACCGGCAGCGATAGCCATCTCAACTAATGAGCGGAAGGCCACTCCAGTGCCACCGACCGGGGTATATCCATGAGCTGCGCCGTCGTTATAGGCCGGGCCGGCGATATCAAGGTGGAGCCAAGGCAGCTCATCAGAGACAAACTCCTTCAGGAAGAGGCCGGCGACAAGCATTCCGCCCATTCGCTCACCCATATTGGCGATATCTGCCACAGGGGAGTCGAGCGACGGACGAAGGTCTGCAGGTAGCGGCATCGGCCAGAATGATTCGCCAGAGATCTTCGTGATCTCCATGAAGTGGGCAGAGAAGTCTTCATTATTTGTCATCACTGCACTTGTGCGCTTTCCGAGCGCAACGACTTGGTGACCGGTAAGAGTTGCCACATCGATAATTCCATCGAGGTCGCCAACTTCTTGCGCCTTCACTAGAGCATCACCAAGAACTAGGCGGCCCTCTGCATCTGGGTTGATTACTTCAACAGTCTTACCACCATAAATTGTGATGATGTCAGATGGTCGCGTTGCATTTTCACTCACCATATTTTCAGCAAGTGGTGCCCAGGCATCGATTGCAACAGGGACCTTAAGAAGAGCAAGCGCGATTGTCGCAGCACATACGGCAGCAGCGCCAGACATATCAGACTTCATAGCTTCCATGCCAAGAGCTGGCTTCAGGGCAAGGCCTCCGGTATCGAAGGTGATGCCTTTGCCAACGTAGGCATACTTCTTCTTCGCCTTTACGCCCTTTGGCGTGTATGAGATATGGAATAGACGAGGAGGATTTGAAGATCCTTGACCTACTCCGATGATTCCACCGAAGCCCTTTGATTTCAATTGAGCATCAGTCATTGTAGAAACTTTGAGGCCG
Source organism: Actinomycetota bacterium (assembly GCA_041179685.1). Classification (GTDB taxonomy): domain Bacteria; phylum Actinomycetota; class Actinomycetes; order Nanopelagicales; family Nanopelagicaceae; genus Planktophila. Next base: position 29,771 of record JBEGSV010000008.1, on the reverse strand, counting down.
ATAGCAGCTCCACCGGCATCCTTTACGGCATCAGTAACCATGGCGCAGAATGAGGCAGGTGTCAGATGGCTTGGCGGAGTATTAATGAGATCGCGAACCAAATTGGTGTACTTAGAAATCACCTGTGCATGATGGCCAATCGCCTTTGCCTCGGCTCCGTGAACTAGAGAAGAGTAGATCGTGATTGTCTTGAGCGGATTCTTCTGCGCAGATTTAGTAGCGCCTCGGAACTGATCAAAGAGGTAGCTACCAAGACCGGCACCTTCTGCAACAGCCTTGACAGCAGCTGGTGTATTTGCAGGGAGCGCAAATGTCGCGCTGTTGTTGCCGGCCAAGCTTCGCGCTGCAGCGCCTGCCGCGCGTCGAAGAGATTCATCGCTATAGGTAGAGTGCGCTTTACCAAGTCCTGTGAAGACGATCAGACGCGTTGAACTTCCAGGGATTCGAATCACTTCGTCGACTGATCCGGTAGCGCCCATATCGTTGAGCGTTGCAATAAGGGGCTTTGTATCTAGGGCCAAGTCACCTGATTCGATTTGGAGCGCGCCCTTTCCGGACTTAATCGATACTCCTACAACTAGGACATCATCCTTAATGATTCCGTCGGAGATTTTGATAGTCGACATGGTGCTCCCTTATGCGTTCTGCTGCGAATTCCGCGCGGGGTAAGTGTAAGTTGTCGCTGTGAAAAACTCACCATTACATCAGAAGCATATTGAACTAGGCGCCAAGATGGCCGATTTCGGTGGGTGGCTTATGCCGATCGAATACCCCGGAGCCGGAGTTCTCGCTGAGCACACAGCGGTTCGAGAGCGAGTAGGTCTCTTTGATGTATCTCACCTCGGTAAGGCGAGCGTTAAGGGCTTGGGTGCCCTCGATTTTCTCAACACGCAGGTGACTAATGACCTCAACCGCATCGGCGATTCACAGGCTCAATACACAATGCTCTGTAATCCAGATGGCGGAGTAGTCGATGACCTGATCGTCTATAGAAATTCTTCCGATGATCTCTTCCTTATTCCTAATGCATCAAATACCAGCGATGTCGTAAAGATCATCGAAGGCGCAGCGCCTGCGGAAATCGAAGTGAAGAATCTTCATGAAGAATATGCAGTGCTGGCACTTCAAGGCCCAAAGGCCGCGAATGTTATTCAATCTTTAGGCATTACTCCGACGATGGATTACATGGCCTTTTCACATGTGACGATTGCAGGGTGTCAGGTGATTCTTTGTCGCACTGGCTACACCGGCGAGCATGGATTTGAAATCGTTCCTTCTTGGAGCCAAGCAAGCGTTGTCTGGGATGCGCTCGTTGAAGCGATGCAGCCATTTGAAGGCCTCATCTGCGGCCTCGGTGCTCGAGATACTTTGCGCACTGAGATGGGATACCCACTCCATGGCCATGAACTCTCATTAGAGATAACTCCAGTTCAGGCAGGATCAAATTGGGCGGTTGGATGGAAGAAAGAAGTGTTCCGCGGTAGCCAAGCGCTACGCCTTGAGAAAGAGAACGGCCCAGCCCGTGTTCTACGTGGATTGCAATCTACCGATCGTGGCATTCCGCGAGCAGGGATGGATGTTAAGAACTCTTCTGGCGAATCCGTTGGAGTCATCACCAGCGGAACATTCTCACCTTCTTTGAAGAAGGGAATTGCGCTTGCACTTCTCAAGCCTGATTACGCAATAGGTGATTCGGTTGTTGTTGATGTTCGGGGTCGTGAATCGATTGCAACGATTGTTGCCTTACCGATGGTTGAGTCGCACGTTCGCTAACTCCTGAAATTCAACGTGCGTGACAAAGGCAGCCTTATGTCGCGCTCGTCTAAGAGCATTGAGTGCGGGTTTGCCGGCGAGAAGAATAAGCACCACGGTAATCGTTGCCCGCGGAATATCCCAGGCCAATGCAGATATGAAATGGTAAGAGAAGAATCGAGATAGATTCTCAAGTAATGGCGCGCCTGGTAAATATGAGAGTTCGGTTCCTGACCCAAGAGCCCATGGCCAGAATTGAAGATCCATCAGGATGCCAAAGAGCTCAGCTGCGATCGCGCCATAGAGCGCAAGAAAGGCAAGTTCTATCTTCCCGCGAAGATTCTTTGGAATAACTCCAACACCAAAACCAATGATCGCTGCCGCAAATACCTGATAGCCGAGCCAGGGTCCAATTCCTCCAGTGAGTAAGGCAGAGAGAGACATGCTCAATGCACCAAGAAGGAAGCCAAAAACCGGACCCATCACGCGAGCAGCGAGAATGAGCGCGAACCACATTGGTTCTATACCGATTGCCCCGATACCTAAAGGACGGAGCGCTGCAACCAGGGCGCTCAAGATTCCCAAGAAGGCGACATTCTTTGAACCAAGATCATCTGTTGCAACTAGAGAGATGATGAGAGCAATTGAAATTGTCGTCGATAGCAAGAAGAACCACTCTGCCTTGTTAGCACTTGCTTGAGTGCTGACCAGGAATGGCCAGATGAAACCGACCAGGGTCGCTGGAACGAGCAAAAGGATTAATGTCGAGCGAAGGGATTTCATTGCGAACCGCTCTGTGCTCTTAAGACATCTCCCACTGTGAGCCATGGACGAGGCGACATAACTTTTGCAACTTGAGGCGCAAATGCCGGAGAAGCCAAGAGAACTTCGAGCGTTGACCCATCCGCAACTTTCTCGCCATCGGCGAGGAAGATAGTTCGATCCGCAACTTCAGCAACGATCTCTACATCATGAGTTGCCATCAATATGCAGGTGCCATCCTCACGAGCGCGCTGATGTAAGAGCGTCATCAAGCGGCTCTTCGCCTCATAATCAAGACCTCTCGTTGGTTCATCGAGAATCAGTAAGACTGGAGAACCGGCGAGCACAATGGCAAGCACAAGTGAAAGTCGCTCACCTTCAGAGAGATCGCGCGGATGAGATTGGGGGGAGATAGTGGGGAGCATCTGGTGAAGTGCAGTGAGAGTTGTTCCGACGACAAGTCCGTGATCTCGATCAGATCTTTCGCATTCTTCGCCAACGGTCGAGAGATAGAGCAGATCACCAGGCTCTTGCGGAATGTAGCCGATCAATTGAGACCGCTCGCGTTGTGAAATTTCGGAGATATCTCTCTTGGAGAAGTTACTGCCAAAAGCAATGGCACCAGATGTAAGGTCAAGAAGTCCAACAGCAGCTTTAATCAATGAGCTCTTTCCGGCACCGTTGCGCCCCATCAGCGCCGTAATCTCGCCCTGATGCAATTGGAGGGAAACGCCATTGAGTGCGTTTTTCTCGCCATAACCGGCAAAGATCTCTGAAAGCTCTAGGACTACTTCACCCGGTTCAAAACGTGGACGCATGACATCTGGCGCGCTCAGGCGAATCTCCTCGCTGTATTTTCGTACCTCACGAGTACTAGTTCCAATGACATCAAGGGCAAGTGCTCGAGATAGGCGAACGATCGGTGGGACGAGATCGGTCTTGAGGAGAACTTCTGCTGGCTCTCCAATCGATGTTGCGCCGTCGCCTTCGATTAAGAGAATCCGATCAACATATCCAATTACTCGCTCGAGTCGATGTTCTGCAAGAACCACGGTCACGCTCAAATCATGAACAAGTCGGTGAAGGATTGCCAACACCTCTTCGGATGCGATTGGATCGAGCGCACTGGTTGGTTCATCAAGAACCAGAACCTTTGGATGCATGACAAGGGCGGTCGCGATAGCAAGTCGCTGCTGCTCACCGCCGCTCAGGGTGGCGATATTGCGAGAACGCAATGGAGCAAGACCGACTTGATCAAGCGCTTCCTCCACTCTCTTTCGCATCACTTCGGGTGGGTAATTGAGTGACTCCATTCCGAATGCGAGCTCATCTTCAACGGTATCTGTTACAAATGATGAGAGCGGGTTCTGTCCGACGATTCCAACAATTCCGGCAAGCTCGCCAGGTTTTGTTGTTCTCGTTGATTTTCCATCAACAATAATCTCACCACCGAGAATTCCGCCCGTGTGATGCGGAACTAGACCATTGATTAAACGTAATAGAGAAGATTTTCCGGAACCTGTATGTCCCATCACCAGAACCATCTCACCCTCGGTTATTTCAAAGGAAAGATCTTCGATCACCGTCGTTGTTGAGTGAGGATAGATAAGCGAAACTCGAGAGAAGGTAATCAAATCGTCACCATCGCAGTAGCCGTGAGAAGACCGAAAGAAATCCAGAATAAATCTCGTGGTGCATAGCGAATGGGGCGGTATCTGCTCTGATGCTTAGATTGTCCAAATCCACGTGCCTCCATAGCTTCGGCGAGATAGACAGCGCGCGCAAGACTTTCCTCCAAGAGCGGGATTGCAATGCGGCCGATACTTGGCTTGGCGCCACTGCGCAAGTACTGGGCCTGTCGAATTCTTGAAATACTTGAAATCAATTGCGGAAAGACAGATGTGGCAATCGTTAGAGTGACACCCAATTGATAGATTCTCGAAGGAAGAATGCGAAGGAGCTTGTGGGGACTCGTCACCGAGTTAGCAGCGCCAAAGAGAGCGATTACTGTGGCGATGATTAAACCTTCGTGAAGCGATGAAGAGAGGCGCTCCCAAGTAACATCGCCGCCAATTCGAATTCCAGGTAGCCAACTCGGCAAAGTGATCCGCGGAATTGTAAAGAGCACTTCACCGATTCTCGGAACACCAATTAATATCCCAGTAAGCGCTCGAATCAAGAGCAAGATCGCCCCGGCAATAAGAGACCACTGAAAACTCATTCGCCAAGGTCCGTCTTGCTTATAGAACTTCACAATGAGAGCCGCTCCACCCACAGCAGCGATCGCAACGAGTGCGCTATCGGCGGCAATGACGCCTACCGTCAGTGAGCTGAAGAGCGCCCAGAAGGTAAGTGGATGGAATGGCTTCACTGTGAAAGAGATCTTTACTTCTTCAACATGGATGCTGGCGTTGAGATTTCTACTCCACATTCACGTGCTGGATATCCATTGAAGCCACAGATTAGCCCTGAATCAGCTTGGCGAACATTGATCTCCTGAGCTAAGACATCGAGGCCTTGTGACTCTTTTGCGGTGAGTACACAACGAACGATAGTCTTCTTTACCTTCTCGCCCTTTGGTGCATAGGCCTGTGAACCGAAATCAATAACGAGTCCAACGCGCTTGAGTCCTTTTACTGCCTTGGTCTTTCCACAGATTGTTGAGAAAGAGGGCTTTACTGATGGGGGAGTTGATGGGACATCATCGCCACTAAAGGTGAATATCCATCCTTCAACAGAGCCATCTGCGATATCGACTGTTGGCCCGGTCATTGCTGCCTTCCAAGTAGTGCTCTTTGCCGCAGCTTGGTAGTAACCCCAATAGCGCCAGCCCTTTGATGCGGCCTGTGCGGATGGGATAAGGGATTGTGAGAAGAGCGCTGCAATAAGTGCAGCAGTGATAGTGAATTTTTTCATTCTGGAGCTCCAATGAATAAGAGTCTCACAGGGGTAGCAAGCAAAGGTGTTAACCATTACGACTACGCCCCGCAAACCTCGGCGGGTGTTTGTCTAATAGATAAACCAGGTAATCCGACTTAAGTGAGAACACTCTTACGGTTGCGGGTCAGCGTCGGAATTTCACCGAACTTCCCCTGATGTATCTAGTGAATATGAAGTTGTATGCGAAGAGAACCATATGCGCTATCCATTGGCAATGACCAACCCACCTAATACGATGGCTACATGGAATATCGCCGCCTTGGATCGACCGGAATGTACGTCTCAGAGATTGCCTACGGAAACTGGATTACCCACGGCTCTCAGGTAGAGGCTGAGGCGGCAATCAAATGCGTAAAAGAGGCGCTCAATCAAGGCATCACGACCTTTGATACCGCAGATGTCTATGCCGGCACTAAGGCAGAGGTTGTACTAGGACGTGCACTCAAAGGTGTCCGAAGAGAATCTTATGAACTCTTTACGAAGGTTTACTGGCCTACTGGCACTGGTAAGAATGATCGAGGACTTTCAAGAAAGCACATCATGGAATCCTGTCATGCATCGCTCAAGAGATTGCAGACAGATCACATCGATCTTTATCAGGCCCATCGCTTTGACTTCGAAACTCCTTTGGAAGAAACACTTAGCGCTTTTGATGACCTGATTCGCCAGGGCAAGGTGAGTTACATCGGTTTCTCTGAATGGAATGCGCAACAGATTAAAGAAGCGCTGAAGATTCAAGATGCTCGCGGCTACAACCGATTTGTATCGAGCCAGCCTCAGTATTCTGCGCTTTGGCGAGTCATTGAGAGTGAGGTTGTTCCACTTTCTCGTAAAGAAGGAATCGGGCAGATTGTCTGGTCGCCTTTGGCGCAGGGAATTCTGACTGGAAAGTATTTGCCGGGTGCAAAGCCACCGACCGGCTCACGTGCAACCGATAAGAAGAGTGGAGCGGGCTTCATCTCTCGTTGGATGCGAGATGAGGTTCTCGAAGCAGTCCAGCGCTTAAAGCCAATCGCCGATGAAGCTGGTCTCACTATCGGGCAGCTCTCACTCGCTTGGGTGCTTGCTAACTCAAATGTTTCTTCAGCAATTATCGGTGCAACCAAGCCAAAGCAGATTAAAGAGAACGTTAAGGCTTCAGGGGTAAAGCTCAGTGCAGAACAATTGAAGGCAATCGACAGTGCTCTGGGCAATCTTCCCGAGATGGATCCGGCAAAGACTGAAAGCCCAAATCCACGAGCCTAATCTTTAGACTTTATCGCCCGCTTTAACCTGAGGCTTTGGTGCGCGCATGCGGCGCATCTGAGTTGATCGGAGCCATCCGTACATTCCGAGACCCTTCGTCGCCGCTCCTGGGAATCTAGCTTCAACTAACTTGCGAATCTTGCGGCGTAGGCGCAATCCATCAAGGATTGAGATCAAGAGCACTGTGTACATGATTCCAATTGAAATCACCTGAGTCATTGGAACTTGTGGCAATCCCTCAGCGTTAGTTGTTGTCTTTGTAGGAATCATTGTCAGCAGAAGCACTACAAAGATAATCGGAAGAAAATATTCACCGACTGATCGACGGGAATCGATGTAATCGCGAACAAACTTCTTTACTGGTCCACGATCACGTAGTGGGAGGGCGTTTTCATCTCCACGCATGTATGCAGCACGAGCAGCGATACGAGCTGCTTTCTGCTCTTCCCGAGCGCGCTTCTTATCGACTTTGCCCTTGATGGGAGCAAGTGATTGACGCTTCTTAGTTGCCTCAGAACGCTTTGGCGTTGGGCGACCTTTCTTGGCAGGCTGCTGATCTGATTGAGTCATAGCGGGAACTATAAGGCGAGCATTTGCTCCAGCGCCAACTTTGAGTAACGCGCCGTCTCAGGATCGACAGAAATTTGATTCACAATCTTTCCAGCTACAAGTGATTCAAGCGCCCAGACCAGGTGGGGGAGGTCGATTCGGTTCATAGTTGAGCAGTAGCAGACAGTGCGATCAAGGAAGTAGACCTTTTTATCGGGATTCTCTGCAGCAAGACGAGAGACGAGATTGAGTTCGGTGCCAACTGCCCATTGGCTGCCAGGCGCAGATTCTGAGACTGTCTTAATGATCTTCTCGGTACTTCCGACTACATCTGCAGCAGTGACGACTTCATGCTGACACTCAGGATGAACTATTACTTTCACTTCAGGAATCCGTTGGCGGAACTCAGCAATTGATTCTGCAGTAAAGCGTCCATGTACCGAACAATGCCCACGCCAGAGAATCATCTTTGCGTTGCGAATCTCTTCTTCGCTCAGTCCGCCCTGTGGTTTCCAGGGATTCCATACAACACAATCCTCAAGTGAAAGCCCCAGATCATTGACAGCGGTATTTCGACCAAGATGTTGATCTGGAAGGAAGAGGACCTTCTCTGCTTTCTCAAAAGCCCAACGCAGAGTCTTTTCAGCATTAGATGAAGTGCAGATTGTTCCACCGTGCTCACCAGTGAAGCTCTTGATTGCCGCCGATGAATTCATATATGTGACCGGGACAGTCACTTTATCAAGTCCCAATTTCGCCAAGTCGTCCCAACATTTTTGGACTTGTGATGCAGTTGCCATATCTGCCATTGAACAGCCAGCGGCAAGGTCGGGGAGTACTACCTTCTGATGCGCGCCAGTCAAAATATCGGCGCTCTCAGCCATAAAGTGCACACCACAGAAGATGATGAACTCTGCAGTTGATTGTGCTGCTGCAGCTTGCGCCAATTTAAATGAGTCGCCCGTGATATCAGCGAAAGCGATTACTTCATCTCGCTGGTAGTGATGACCGAGGATTAATGCCCGTGAACCAAGCGCCGCTTTTGCCGCAACCGCTCGAGCCACCAGATCTGGATCGCTTGCATCGGGCAGGTCTCCGGTACAAGAGACACCGCGCTCAGAAGCCAGATCGGCTCCCTGACCTAGAAGGAGAAGCGCCTGGAGTGTGTTCGAAGACATGTCCTTATTCTCGTCGGTTTGAAGTCGCAACGGCAACCCGACGCGGGTATTCTTCGGCACATGACAACAGAGACAAGCCAGCCAATTACCCTCACAACAGGTATCTCATTGACAGATGCAGCGTCTGCGAAGGTTGCATCACTGCTTGCCCAAGAAGGTCGCGACGACCTCTATCTCCGTGTAGCAGTGCAGCCAGGTGGGTGCTCAGGTCTTCGTTATCAGCTCTACTTCGATGATCGCAATCAAGAGGGCGACATCACTCGTGAATTTGGTTCAGTGAAAGTTGTTGTAGACAAGATGTCTGATCCATATCTCATGGGCGCAACTGTTGATTTCGTAGACACAATCGAAAAGCAGGGCTTCACGATTGATAACCCACAGGCGCAAGGTTCTTGTGCATGTGGCGATTCATTTAACTAATAACATCCAACTGTGTAGTTAAATCCACCCATGAGAATTGGTGTGGCAGGTTCAGTAGGTCTAGATCACTTGATGACTTTCACCGGAAAGTTCACCGACTCCCTTGTCGCTGGTTCACTTGAGAAAGTGTCACTCTCTTTCCTAGTTGATGGGCTCGAAGTCCGTCGCGGTGGGTGTGCGGCAAATATCGCATTCGGTATGGCCAATCTAGGTCTCAATCCTGTGTTGATCGCGGCAGTGGGAAAAGATTGGGCTGATTACGATGCATGGCTCACTCGCCATGGCGTTGACACCTCTCATGTTCTGATCTCGCAAGAGCAGTACACCGCTCACTTCACCGTAACAACCGATACCGAGCTCAATCAAATCGCCTCATTCTTTCCCGGCGCGATGTCTGAAGCGCGCAATATCGAACTTCAGCCAATTATGGATAAGACAGGTCGCTTTGATCTCATCGTTATTTCGCCCGATGATCCAGAGGCGATGCTGCGACATACAGAGGTTGCCCTGGCAAATGAAATCCCGGTTGCTGCAGATCCATCGCAGCAGATGGCCCGTATGTCGGGTGAAGAGATCCGCAAGTTAATTGAAGGCGCAACATATCTCTTCATGAATGAATACGAACTAGCTCTGGCTATCCAGAAAACTGGTTGGAGCGATCACGAGATTCTTCAGCGCGTGAAATACCGTGTCATTACTCAGGGCTCTGCGGGTGCTCGAGTCGAGAGCGTTGATGGTGAATTTATCAAGGTTACTTGCGCCAAAGAGAAGGCGAAGATTGATCCGACTGGAGTGGGAGATTCTTTCCGATCGGGCTTTGTTGCTGGTCTTGCGTGGGGCTTGAGCCATGAGCGTTGTGCTCAACTTGGTTCAATGATTGCTACCTACGTGATTGAGACAATGGGCACACAGGAGTATCGATTTACCAAGAGCGAATTTGTCGCTCGATTTGCAGATGCATATGGTCAAGAAGCGGCCGATGAGGTTGCAGCGCACTTAGCTGCGTAGATCCTCAAGTACCTGAGCAATCGTTACTGCTGTCCGATCAACATCCTCTGCGGTGTGAGTTGGATGCACTGTCAATCTCAGATGCCCAGTTGTGGGGTAGCCCATCGATGCAATGACATGACTTGGAGTGAGATCTTCAGGAGAACAAGCAGAACCAGCATCAATTGCGAGATCTCTCCGAAGTAGCGTGCGCAGGACTTCCTCGGAAGATAGATCATCTACGAGAATTGAAAGATAGCGAGAATCCGAACCACTCTCGAGAGCTAGCACGGTGACTCCGGGAATCTTTAACAATGAATGCGCAAGTGATTGGCGAAGTGATTTCAACTCTTCAATTGACTTGATGAATTCTGTAAGTGCGATCGCGCTTCCCACCAGCAGTGGAAGTGAATAAGAGCCTGGTACTCGTATCGGCGCGATATGGGGAAGTGGATAGTTGTAGGACTTTGAATCATTGATATTAATAAATCCGATTCCTTGTGGACCGTTCCAGGAGGATGCCTCAAAGGTGGTTGCGGCAAAACCTGTGATCAGATCTCGGTTAGGAAGCGAGCGCGTTGCATCGACAACTACCTTCGATGCATGGCCTCTCCAGAGATCTAGGTTCTGTACTGAGCCTGTCTCTCCATTAGTGGCCTGGATTGAGATAGTTGAACCCTTAGGAAATTTGAGGCGATCGGCGAGCAAAGCGCCCTCATCGTCTACTCCGATGACAAGACTTTCATCTCCACCCTGACGGGCAATAGCGCGGATCTTTCCCACATCGACAGTTGAGGTATACAGGGGTGAGGTTCCGTGGGAAAAACCTTGCAGGGCGAAGAAATGGAGCAAGGCGGGTTCGCCAATGATTTCTAGCCGATCGGCTGTGGTGTGGAGGGCGCCTGCTATCTCATCTTTAGCGCTAGCGGCGAGAATAGCCGCCCTTCCAGCCGCCTGGCTCTGCTTCTTGGGGTCGGCCCACCCTTGTTCGAGAGCGGCAGAAATCGCCTCTCTAACGGCAGGGGAGAGCGGCATCTCGGAGGTGAAATTATTTGTGAGGTGAGCCACCCGAGGAACGATACCTCTTACAGCGCAACCTACGCGCCTGCGCCACTATCCTTAGCGCTATGTCTGCACCTAAAAAGCGCACCCTGGCCGGCCTCCTTGGAGCATTCCTAGCGACGGCTTTCCTCAGCGGTTGCTCACTCAAGTCCGAAGATGTTTCAGGTATGGGTTATCCCAAAGATGTTTCTAGCGTGAACGATATTTCGATCTCGCTCTGGCAAGGAGCATGGATTACAGCGGCAGTTGTCGGCGTATTCACCTTCATCTTAATTATTTGGCCAGCGCTATTCCATCGTAAGAACGATGCCAAGAAGGGCGAATTCCCTAAGCAGACTCAGTACAACATTCCCGTTGAAATTCTCTACACCGTAATTCCTTTCGTAATTGTCGCTGTGCTCTTCTACTTCACTGCAATTAAAGAGTCGAAGATTGTTGATACAAAGACTCCTGCTCAGCACGAAATCACCGTTGAAGGTATTCAATGGTCATGGCAATTTGGTTATCCAGAAGCCGGAAAGGAAGCGGTGGTTACTGGTACTCCAGAAAATCCACCAACTCTCTATCTCCCACAGGGCGAGAGCGTTCGTTTCACAATTACATCCAACGATGTTGTACATGGATTCTGGATTCCAGCATTCATGATTCAGATGCAGAACCTCCCTGACCGTACAAATCATCTCCAATTCACTGCGAACAAGCTGGGTACATACCCGGGACGTTGCAACATTCTCTGCGGACGAAACCACACCCAAATGATCTTTAAGGTCAAGGTTGTGACCCCTGAGCAATATCAGAATTACATCAACTCATTGAAGGTAGGCGCATAATGACTACATTTGCTGAAGCTCCCGTTGTTAATGCGCCACGACAGGGCGTAGAGCGTAAGGAGTCTTGGGGAACTCAATTCGTCAAGACAATCACTTCAACCGACCACAAGCGAATTGGTTATCTCTACCTCGCAACATCATTTGCATGGTTCTTAGTTGGTGGAATCCTGGCGCTCTTCCTGCGCGCAGAGCTCACTCGACCAGGTATGCAGTTCATGAGCAACGAGCAGTACAACCAGATCTTCACAATGCACGGCACGATTATGCTGTTGCTCTTCTCGACATCGCTCTTTGTCGGTTTTGCCAATGTGATTATGCCGCTGCAAATCGGTGCAGCTGACGTTGCATTCCCACGTTTGAACATGCTTTCTTATTGGCTCTACTTCTTCGGTTCGTTGATGACAGTGGGTGGTTTCTTAACACCAGGTGGTGCTGCCTCATTCGGTTGGACTGCATATGCACCTCTTGCCAACTCAACATATTCACCAGGTATCGGTGGCGACCTCTGGGTCATTGGTCTTACTGTCTCTGGACTAGGAACAATTCTCGGTGGCGTTAACTTCATTACAACGATCTTCACGATGCGTGCGCCAGGTATGACGATGTTCCGTATGTCGATCTTTAGCTGGAACACTCTTCTGACTTCAATCTTGATTCTTCTTGCATTCCCGCCATTGGCGGCAGCGTTACTCGCGCTCGAATCAGATCGACTCTTTGGTACGCATATCTTCGACCCTGCCAATGGCGGTGCAATGCTCTGGCAGCACTTGTTCTGGTTCTTTGGACATCCCGAGGTTTATATTCTTGCCCTACCGTTCTTCGGTATCGCAACCGAAATCTTGCCGGTCTTTAGCCGTAAGCCAATCTTTGGTTATAAGGGTTTGATCGCTGCAACCATTGCAATTGCTGCGCTCTCTGTCGCTGTCTGGGCACACCATATGTTCGCAACTGGACAAGTTCTCTTGCCGTTCTTCTCATTCATGACCTTCCTTATCGGAGTACCTACCGGTGTGAAGTTCTTTAACTGGATCGGAACAATGTGGCGAGGCCATGTCTCTTTCGAGACCCCAATGCTCTGGGTAATGGGCTTCCTTGTCACATTCCTCTTCGGTGGAATCACTGGAATCATCTTGGCTTCACCGCCTCTAGATTTTGCAGTCTCCGCTTCCTACTTCGTCGTTGCACACTTCCACTACGTACTCTTCGGAACTGTGGTCTTTGCGATGTTTGCAGGTTTCTACTTCTGGTGGCCTAAATTCACGGGTCGCATGCTCAATGAGCGCCTAGGAAAGATCCATTTCTGGACTCTCTTCTTCGGCTTCCACACAACATTCCTTATTCAGCACTGGCTCGGCATCAAGGGCTTCCCACGCCGCTACGCTGATTACTTGGCATCAGATGGCTTCACCGGGATGAATATGATTTCAACTTTCGGTTCAGCGCTACTTGCTCTCTCGATGATTCCTTTCTTCATCAACGTTTGGATCACCCGAAAGAGCCCGCTGGTCAATTGCGACGATCCTTGGGGCTATGGCTCATCTCTCGAGTGGGCGACGAGCTGTCCACCACCACGTCATAACTTCACATCGATGCCACGTATCCGCTCTGAGCGCCCAGCATTCGATCTCCACCACCCACATATCAAGACAGAAGGTCACTAATTTAAATGAAATCTAATTGGCAACTATTTTCTGGTCTTGCAGTTTTCTATGCAATCATGGCAGTCATCTATTACTACGTAGGTGGCGAGGCAGTTGGCATTACCGGCATGATCCTTGCAGCATGCCTATCTGGAATGGTCGGCTTCTATGTATGGTTTACCCAGAAGCGAATTGGCTTCGATATTCCATCGGACGACGTCAACGCCGAGATTGCAGATGATGCAGGTGAGCTTGGTTTCTATAGCCCACACTCATGGTGGCCACTGCCTGTTGCTGTAAGTGCGACCGTTATGGCACTTGGTTTGATTATTGGATGGTGGCTGACCATCATCGCTCTTGCAGCTCTCATTGTCAGCATCATTGGCTTTGTTACTGAGTACGAGAAGCCTCTCGCTGACTCAGAGCACTAAGTAGTTCTCAACCTACGATGAAGATCCTGGAGCGCTATGCGCCCGGGATCTTTGTCATTATCTGGGCTTCAGGTTTCGTCGTCGCAAAATATGCCTTTCGCAGCTCAGATGTCATCTTCTTTCTATCGGTAAGGCTCCTCATCGCCGCCGCGATCTTGGCGGTAATCACGAAAGCCATGAAGCAATCCCTTAGATTAACCCGGAGGGATTTCTACGCATCACTAGCTATAGGCATAGCTCTTCATGCTATTTATCTCGGGGGAGTGTGGCAGGCGATTGCTGAAGGGTCACCATCTGGCATCGCATCTGTTATCACCAGTCTTCAACCGGTTTTGGTTTCAGTTATTGCAATCAAACTTCTCAATGAACCACTCTCAAGAAGGCAGCTACTTGGCCTCTTCTTAGGTTTGATTGGCGTTCTACTTGTCTTGGAACCTGCCTTTTCACGAGCAGGGGAGATGACCATACTTGCTTTGATTCTTCTAATTGCAGCTCTCAGCGGGTCAACAAGTGCCACACTCATGCAGAAGAGGCTTGGACACTCCATTCCGCTTCTTGCAGGAACGACCTATCAATTTCTTATCGCAGGAGTTGTACTAGGGATTTACTCGTTTGTTGTGGGCAAGACATCGATTGATTGGAATCTGGAGTCGGCTCTCGCGATGTCATGGGCTGTCATCGTCACATCTATCATCGCCATCCTCTTGTTACTCTGGATGCTCACCAGGGGAAGCGCTGCTCGAGTCTCCAGCCTGCTTTACCTTGTGCCACCAACGACAGCGATTCAAGCCTTTATCCTGTTCGGAGAAAAGCTAAACCCCCAGGCGATCATCGGAATTGCGATGACTGCGTTGGGGGTTGCTCTTGTTCAAAAGCGATAGCTTTCTGAACGATCAAACTGGTTCAAAAGCGTTAGCTTTCTGAACGATCAAACTGGTTCAAAAGCGTTAGCTAGTGGTGTCCCTCAAGCTCTTTACGCTCAGTCTCTGTCGCCTTAGGAACAGCTACTGCATTAGCGCGAGAGATGCGGTTGCGGATCTTATTCTTGATCGCTCCCGGACGACGGACACCTGCACCATCGAACTCAGGGAGTTCGAGTGGGGCAAGCTGCTCATGTGATGTGAGAGTCCAAGCCTTCTCCGCAGAGATTGGTTCGTGGATTTCAACGAACTCACCATGTGGAAGACGTACTAGGCGACCTGTCTCGCGACCATGCAATACGAGTTCGCGATCTGCGCGCTGCAATGAGAGGCAGATGCGCTTTGTGACAACGAATGCAATCGGAGGTAGGACGATGACGCCGATACGAGAGAACCACATCATCTGATTAATGGTCAGATCAAAGGTAGTAGCGATGATGTCGTTACCACCGTTGATGAGTGAGACCAGCGTGAATGTGAGCGCCATTGCACCAAGTGCGGTGCGGTTTGGCGCATTGCGAGGACGATCCAAGAGATGGTGTTCGCGCTTATCGCCGCTAGCCCACTGTTCGATAAATGGATAGAGAGCAAGGAGTGTGAACATGATTCCTGGCAAGATCAGACCTGGAATAAGAATGTTCCAGGAGATCGTGTATCCGAAGAAGTAAGTTTCAAGTGGCGGCGCCATTCGCACTAAACCATCGAGCCAGCCCATATACCAGTCGGGCTGTGACCCGGCCGATACCTGTCCTGGGGTATATGGTCCATAGAGCCAGATCGGGTTGATGGATGCAACAGCGCCTAAGAATGCTGTCACGCCGAAGACGATGAAGAAGAATCCACCAGCTTTAGCCATGTAGACCGGCATCAATGGATATCCAACAACGTTCTTCTCTGTACGACCTGGACCAGGGAACTGGGTGTGCTTCTGGTACCAGACCAACATGAGGTGAACAGTGATAAGCGCTAGGAAGATTCCCGGAAGCAAGAGAATGTGAACGGTGTAGATACGTGGAATAAAGGCTTCACCAGGAAAAGCTCCACCAAAGGCGAAGAATGCAAGGTAAGAACCGACCACTGGGATCGCCTGAATGATCGCTTCTGCGATGCGAATACCTGTTCCTGATAGCAAATCATCAGGGAGTGAGTAACCGAGGAAGCCTTCAACGATTCCAAGAGTCAAGAGACCAACACCGATAATCCAGTTAAATTCACGTGGCTTGCGGAATGCGCCAGTGAAGTAAACGCGGAGCAGGTGGACAACGATGCCCACCATAAAGATGAGTGCAGCCCAGTGGTGAATCTGGCGCATCAGTAGCCCGCCGCGTACCTCAAACGAGATATCAAGAGCTGATGCATATGCGGCAGACATCTCGATTCCTTGAAGTGGCGCATATGAACCGTCGTAGACGACCTCCTTCATAGAAGGGTCAAACCAGAAGGTGAGGAAGGTTCCTGATGCGAGCAAGATGATAAATGAGTAGAGGCAGATTTCGCCGAGAAGGAACGACCAATGATCAGGGAAAACCTTGGTGAGGTTTTTCTTCATCCACTTAGCTGCACCTGTGCGGTCATCTACATATCCCGCAACATTGCCTGCAATACGTTCGCGTGCTGTCATGATGAGCGCTCCCAGAAGCTAGGTCCGACCGGTTCATTAAATGGTGCTTGTGCAACGAGGTAACCCTCTTCATCCACGGTGATAGCAAGCTGTGGAAGTGGACGTGCAGCTGGGCCGAAGATGACCTTTGCTGCGCGAGTTACATCGAATGTTGATTGGTGGCATGGGCAGAGCAGATGCTTTGTCTGCTGCTCGTAAAGGGCAACAGCACATCCCATATGTGAACAAATCTTTGAGAAGGCGATGATTCCCTCATGTGTCCATGAGAGGCGCTCGTCATCAAGATTGAAATCTTCTGGACGAAGACGAATCAAGAGAACCGCATCCTTTGCAATGTCATTGAGCGAGCGGTGATCTTCACCAGCAGGAAGTTCTGGAAGTGTCTGCGCAACTGCACCCACCTCAAGATCTGATGCCTTGATTGGGCGATCACCTGGATCGGTAACAAGGCGGGTTCCGGCCTTCCATGAAGTCTTCTTGAGTTCATCTTTAGGGAGTGGGCCGAGGTCGCGAAGAAGAAGAACTGGAGTCAAGCCAGCGAGACCAAGGGCTAATCCGAGTGTGCGCTTGATAAGTGGACGACGTCCAAGTCCAGCGGCTCCTGCACCTGCCTTGACTGTCTTTACAAATTCAGCACGATCTTCATCGTTTGAGCGGAACTCATGGCGCTCGGCGATAACTTCTTCATCAGGCATCAGAGTCTTCGCCCAGTGAATGAGTCCGGCGCCAATGCAGAATAGCGCGATAGCCATTCCAAGACCCAAGAGGAGCTGATGAACATTCTGTTCACCCATGATTGGAATGAAGACGAAGATATCGTCAGGGATAAATACATAAGCAACGATGAGTAGGAGAGTGCCAAGTGCTGATAGCAAGAAGAGAATTGCAACTTGATTCTCGGCGCGACGCGCAAACTTCTCGTCAACATCACTACGACGATGAACGTGAGCCGGTAGCCCCGGATCTTTAATAGCTTCGATCTCGTTAGACATTTAACTTATCTCGCTTTCATCGCTAACCAGACTGCTACGCCAATGAGCAATCCGATTCCTAGAGTCCATGCCAAAAGGCCTTCTGTTACAGGTCCAACGCGACCAAGTGCAACTCCACCGAGCTGTGGCTCAGCCTCTGCTGCCTTGATCCACTTAATGATCGAGAGCTTTTCTTCTGGAGTAAGAGTTTTATCGCTGAAGACCGGCATCGACTGCGGACCAGTAATCATCGCTTCGTAAATGTGTGTAGGTGTTACGCCCATCAAGGTTGGCGCGTACTTACCTTGAGTGAGCGCGCCACCTTGACCTGCAAAGTTGTGGCACATTGCGCAGTTGGTGCGGAATAGCTCGCCACCTTCTGCAACGGATCCATCGCGCTCGTAGTTAAGTAGCTCATCGCCTGGTACCTCAGGTCCTGGCGCTAATGATGCAACGTAAGTTGCAAGGGCATTGATCTCAGCGGGTGTGTAAACAACTGCTTTGCGCATTGCCTGCTGGCTCATATCTGCCATTGGCATACGGCCAGTACCCACCTGGAAATCAACTGAAGCAGCACCGACTCCAATGAGAGATGGAGCGACGGTTCCGCCTTCAGCGTTGAGGCCATGGCAAGAGGAGCAACCCTTGAGGAAGAGCTGCTTACCTTCTTCGATAGTCACAGAGCGATCGGCAGCTGTTGTCGTAGCTGTATTGACCGCACTTGCTACCTGGAATGTTGTGCCAATCGTAAAGAGAGCGAAGATCAAGAGAATTGGTCCTGCTGCACGGTGGCGACGAAGGCGCGATAGACGCTTCACGAAGTTTTCCTTCCTAAGGTTATTCATTTACTTAATGAGATAAATAGCGGCGAATAGAGCGATCCAGACAACGTCAACGAAGTGCCAGTAGTAAGAAACCACGATTGCTGTCGTTGCTTGGCTCTGAGTGAAACGACGAGCTTTAGCAACTCGGAGCATCACGATAAGGAAGGCGATGAGACCACCGGTCACGTGCAATCCGTGGAAACCCGTTGCAAGGTAGAAGACCGAGCCATATGCATTAGATGAGAGTGTGAGACCTTCAGTAACAAGAGTCGCGTACTCATAGATCTGACCTGCGATAAAGAACCCGCCCATAAGGAAGGTGAGTGAGAACCACTCGCGCATTCCCCATGATGAAACCTTGAGAAGTGATCCGGTGCGTCGTGGCTGATAACGCTCAGCTGCGAATACTCCGAACTGACAGGTGACAGATGAGAGAACGAGAATGGTGGTATTGAGAACTGCAAATGGAATGTTAAGAATTTCGGTTGATTCAAGCCAGATCTCTGGTCCCTGCACTGCGCGAGTAGTGAAGTACATCGCGAAGAGCGCAGCGAAGAACATGAGCTCACTGGAGAGCCAAACGATTGTTCCTACCGCGACCAAATTGGGACGGGTGATCTTGTGGTGAGCGTTCACACTGGTGCTGGTCATGGGTGGCATTATTCCCGATTTACGCAGGGAAAGCCCACTTTGAGGTGGCCAGAACCACCTTTTTCCGGGTCGAATTAAGGTGAAAAGGCTCACCTCTGGTGACTACAATTTGGCTATGGAATCGGCTCGTAAACTCAACATCGTTCTCTACTCAGATGACTCAACTGCCCGCAGCGCTGTTATCAACGCCCTAGGCCGAAAGGTCTCTGCGGATATGCCGGAGCACCAGATTCGTGAATTTGCTACCGCCGATGCCTTGAGACTCTATGTTGATTCAGTAAAGCCTGGATCCCAATCACCCATCGATTTATTCATCCTCGATGGGGAGGCGACCCCAGAGGGCGGAATGGGCGTTGCCCGTCAGCTCAAGGATGAGGTCTATAACTGCCCACCGGTACTGCTACTCGTTGCTCGCAAGGAAGATGCTTGGCTCGCGGCCTGGTCTCGCGCAGAGGCAAGCGTCACGCATCCAGTTGATCCATTCACTCTTGCAAACACTGTTGCAGATCTTGTTCGCGCTCGATCAGTAGCGACGATTTAAGTTTCAGCGGGCGAGAGCAGATCATGTCCCTCTTGTGGCCCGAATTTATTGAACGTCTCGATGCCGGCCTAGATTTAGAGCCAGCAGAGATTCAATCGGTCCTGCAGGCGATTCTTGAAGATACCCCCGACATCGAATCGGTGAAGCGCTTCTTGCTCTCACTTCATAAGAAGGGCGAGACCGCGGAAGAGGTCTCTGCGTTAGTGGAACAGCTCTACCGCAATGCGATGCCTATAAATATTTCAGAGCGAGCAGTCGACACTGTGGGAACAGGTGGCGATGGGGCGCACACAATCAATATCTCCTCAACTGCTGCCATTGTGGCCGCTGCCGCCGGTGCTCGAGTTGTAAAACATGGCAGTCGCGCTGTGTCATCAAAGTCGGGTGCATCTGATTTCTATGGCGCCCTGGGCGTTGCCTACGATTTAGATGCGGCGGGAGTCGAACGAACCGTCCGTGAATTAGGGATTGGCTTCTGCTTCGCACCTGTCTTCCATCCTGCGATGAAGAATGCTGCTCCTGCTCGACGAGAGCTCGGGGTTCCAACCGTCTTTAACTTTCTCGGCCCTCTTGCCAACCCTGCAAAACCTAAGGCAGCTGCAATTGGGGTCGCTGATGATCGAATTCACTTGGTGATGGCACAAGTCATGGCCGATAAGGGATGCGATGGATTTGTCTTCCGTGGCGATGATGGCCTTGATGAGATCACTCTGGATGGAACTACATCTGTCCTAACAATTGGTGGAGATGAAATCTCGAGCGATCGAATCGATGCAAAGGATTTTGGTCTAGATAATGCACCAATCTCCGCAGTGGTCGGGGGAGATGGGGCAGAGAATGCAGCAATATCAAAGCGCATTCTGGCTGGTGAGCGGGGCGCACCACGAGATATCGTCTTGCTCAATGCCGCAGTCACCATTGCTGCCTTCGATGGCGAACTTCATCTATCGCTCCATGAACGAATCGCGAAGTCCATGCCACGCGCAATTGAAGCGATTGATTCTGGCGCTGCTACTGCTCTTCTTGAGAATTGGGCTTCTTTGTCGACCGAGATTTCTTCGGCGCACTGAAGTTAAGTGCTTCTTCAACGGTAAATACCTCGAAGCCCGCTAGCCTTTCAAATATTCCATGCAGGACATCTACTGTTGCCTTTGCATCATCTAATGCTCGATGGTTGGGAGTTACATCAGCCCCAAAAACTTGAGCCAGCGTTCCTAATTTGCAATTAGGCGCTTCTTCTCGAGAAAGTACACGACGCGCCAAGATCGCTGTATCGAGTATTCGAAACGATGGCCATGGATGCCCATGGAGCTTTGCGGCTGCTTTGAGAAAAGAGAGATCGAAAGGCGCATTCTGTGCCACAAAGACCGTATTTTCATCGCCGAGAAATTGAAAGAGATCGGGAAGTACGAAATCGATTGAAGGAGCATCGCAAATAAGAGCGTCATCAATACCGGTGAGGGCGGTGATGTAGGTAGGAATTGGATGAAGCGGATTCACTAAGGTTGAGAAGGTATCGAGCTGTTCGCCACCACGAACTTTGACAGCGCCAATTTCGGTAATACCTGCGCCGAGATGAGGGGCTCCACCGCTAGTTTCGAGATCGAGAACAACGAAAGTCGCTTCGTGCAACGGTGTACCTAGCTCTTGAATGGTTGACTGCCAATTAATTGGGCTGCTCTTCTCGTCCATAGTGAGGTCAGCGTAGATGATTGATATGACATTGCCATGGCAATACCCTTTCCCCTATGAGCGTTCATGATGCCCCAGCAGGTTCCATGCAAGATTGGCGAGCGATAGGAAAAGGGGCCAACGCGAAGATTGGCGCCATCTTTGTCCATGGATTTACTGGCTCTCCTATTTCAATGCGCCCTTGGGCGGAGTATTTCCTCCAGCGCGGTTACTCCATTTCGGTGCCGCTGCTTCCTGGCCATGGGACGAAGCCAGCCGATCTCAACTTAGTGAAGTGGCAAGAGTGGCCCGCTAAGGTTGAAGAAGAGCTCGATTGGATGCACTCACAGGGGATGACAGTCTTTATCTTCGGTCTATCGATGGGCGGTGGAACGACGCTCAATGTCGCGATGAAGAATCATCCTGCTATCGCCGGAATCGTTCTGGTTAATCCGATGGCTCACGTCAAATTTGTTCCGCACCAACTTGCCTGGCTTATTTCTCGCTTCCAGAAGATGCGTGATTCCGTTGGCGATGACATCAAACAACCCGGCGTAACAGAACATGGATATGACTCACTTCCTGCCGTGGGCGTCTATGAACTGCTAAAGATGTTGAACTACAACCGTAAGCGTCTCCATGATGTGACTGTTCCGTTGATGCTCTTTCACAGCAAAGACGATCACACGCTTCCTGTAAGCAACACCGAGATCATCATGAAGGGCGTGGGATCCATTCCGAAGCAGAGAATCGAACTTGTGAACTCTTACCATGTTGCAACTCTTGACTATGACAAAGAGATCATCTTTGAAAACTCTTTAATCTTCGTTCAGAGCCATAGCTCGTCAGAGTGAGCGCCATTCTCAAAAAGCTAGGTGGAGAGAGAATCGCCTCAGCTTTCCGTAAAGCGGTCTCTGGAGATCCCAAGGGATTACCTGCATGGGCCAATGAAATGGCTATCGGAAATGACTCTGGATTTTATGGTCCCGAGAGCGATGTTTGGAAGGTGCATGGATCGTTAGCAACCCTGGTGGGGGGAGTTCGAGCGCTATTAATGCAGGCAGCGTATCCAGCGGCTCTAGCTGGCGTCTCTCAACATTCTGCATATGACACAGACCCGTTAGGCCGTTTAGAGCGAACTACGCGTTGGCTCACTATCACCTCATTTGGCTCTACAGAGGCGATCGCGAAAGAGGCGAGAAGAGTAAATGCACTTCACTCACACGTCGTTGGTGAATATTCGGATCAAGCAGAGAAAGTCCACCACTACCAAGCATCTCAAGCACGTCACCTGCTCTGGGTTCATTGCGCCTTCACCGATTCTTTCCTTGTTGCCTATAGAGAACTTGGCCGAGATCAAGATCGAAGTGTGAGCAACTATGTGAAGGAGTGGTCAAGAAGCGCCGAACCACTTGGACTTACAGATGCGCCCTCTTCAGATGAAGAACTCGCGGAAGTTCTCGATGATTTCCTCAATAACGAAATTGGAGAGATTGAGGCGACGAGACGAATCGTGCACTTCATAGTGAAGCCACCATTTTCGAAGGCGGCGATGCCTTTCTATCGGGTCTTATGTAATGCAGCTATTTCAACGATGGATCCACGAGTGCTTGCAGCGCTCGGGTTAAAGAGCAAATCTCGTATTTGGCTCAAGGTTGTCTCGCCGATGCTCCGCATTCTTCAGGTTCTGCTTGGAAAAGAATCGCCAAGTCAGACCATTGCTCGCAAACGTATTGCTGACCTAACATCGTCCTCATGAGCGCTGCGATCAACGACTGCATTTTTTGCAAGATCATTGCTGGAGAGATTCCAAGCAAGAGAATTTACGAGGATGAAGAATTCTTAGCCTTCCTAGATATCTTTCCAGCGAGCCGGGGTCACAGCCTTGTGATTCCAAAAAAGCACCATGAAGATATCCATACAATTTCTGCCGATCTCTACGGTCAGCTCGCCACATCAGCGAAGAAAGTTGCAGACATTCTCCAGCGAAAGCTGGGCTCTGAAGGCACAACAATCTTCCAGATGAATCGGGAAGCTGGCTGGCAGACCGTTTTTCATATCCACATGCATGTAATTCCACGCTGGTCTGGAGATAGCCTGCATAAGCCTTGGGATATTGCGCCCGCTGATGAGAGCGAACTAGCGGTGCTTCATAAATTACTTACCGAGTAGGTAGTTAATTACATCGAGCGCTTTCCATCCTTGTGGATGCTTCTTTGCAAGATAGTCAGGTCCAGATAGATCTGAACCTAATGTGATCAATGGAAGTTCGCGTCGCCCATCGGGTCTTAGTTGCCCTAATCCAATATTCGACATCAAGGCATTGCAGAGGCATTGTGAATGTTGAGCTTCTTCGACATTCCCTTTTTTGAATTCGTAGGTCTTCAGCGGTTCGCTGGGACAGCGATATCCAACGCCACCGTTCTCACGCTCAAAGGGTGTGCGCAGGTATCCGAGGTCGCAGATGCGATTTCGTGCTTCATACGCGTCATCATCAGAGAGCGACTTTGGAAGAACAGCTACCTTGAATGGGAATCCAGTAGGAGATGCACTGCCATCTGTCTTAACCGATAACTTCTCGCTGGTGAGCGCATCAATAACTTCCTGCTTTAGCTCTGGTGTAAATCCAGATTCATCTGCGAGTGCAAAGAGTGATCCAACTTGAACTCCTTGAGCGCCCGCAGCAATAGCTTCGTTTACTTTCTCAGGTGTTGCATAACCACCGGCGAGCCAGAAAGGTGATCCAGAGTTCTTAACCTTTACAAGGTCTGCTTCATCTTGTTCGGTATAGATCGGATTGCCTTCTTCATCCTTGGACTTCTTATTTCGCGGGGGAGCGTTATGTCCACCAGCGGTATGGCCCTCAATGACATATCCATCGGGCTTAGTAATCTCATCTTTATTTAAATATGCGACGAGAGCGTGGGAAGAGACAATTGCGAGGAACTGTGGACGCTTAATCGGGAAGGTCAATCCTTCAATACAACTTGGGTCAAAGGAGATGAAGTGCTTCATCGTTGACTCTGCAACATCTACAGTCATGGCAATCGGCTTACCGAGTGCAAGTTGATTGAGAAGATTTGGAATTTGCGCCGGAATTCCAGCACCAATGAGAATGTAATCAACATCAGCAAGCATCGCACCGAATAGTTGCGCAGGAATACACATCTGAATCTTTTCAAGAAGGTTCATTCCGATGAGCCCATCGTGACCTTCTTTAGCAAGCCACACTTCAACAAATGAAGCAACGACCAACAAATCGACTGCATGTTGCACCGGCTTAAGAGTTAACTTCGGTACATCGATATATGGCCTGGATTGATCGCGACCACCTTCGATGAAGTAGCGATCCATAACGCCCTTGATGACATCTTGATTTGGGAAGTGCGCCATGGCGCGACGTATTGATCCATCTAAATCGCCATCTTGAAGCCGTCGTGAGACAACCGAATCAATCGCTGTTCCGGATATGACACCGAGGTTGCCAGTCTGGGCAACCTCTTTAGCAAGCTGATTGGAGGAGACAGCAATACCCATGCCACCTTGGATGATGGTTGGAAGTACGCGATCGGTCATGGGACAACTTAAGTGCATTACCTGAGTAACTCGCGAGTATTAGGTGGATGTCGCAGGCTGAGAGTGAGGAAGCCCACCAAAGGCTTAGTGGGCCCAAAGACTGAGACCGAATGCGAAAATCGCAAAGGCAATTAAGGTGTAGATGACGATCGAGAAAGGGTTTGAGAAGGGATCGTCGTCGAGAAACATTCTCGATCTCTCGGACCTACAGATTGGACACCTGAGAATTAGTTGGAAGTTGTATTTCCAGCCGCAATCTAGGCACCGGAGGTTCGGTTCTTTTGAAACTCGAAGAATCTCTTCCCCTGAGCGGTTGTCGAAATGGAGGCGGAATTTTAAGAGCCATGAACTAATGGAGCCCTTATAACTTGGAACAACAGTACGGAAAGCCTTCTCCACCTTAGCGAAATCTTCATCTGCGCGCCTTCGAATTCTAGCCACCCCAATACCCCCATCAGACCGGAGCTTTATTCGGTGTCAATCCACAGCTGGGATTGAAATTAGAAGTCCCGCCGCCTCCATTTCCAAGGTCAACTATGTACTGTTGTGGCTTCGAGGGCACGGAGGTTATTAGTCCGCCCGAGGTAAGAGAGGAAATAGAAAGGCCTACAACAACAATCAATGAACTGAACATTAATCCTCCTGAGAATTGATATAGGAGAATCCAAGTTCAGGGGGACGGAAAAGTGAATAACTTTCGGTTCACGAAAAGTACAAGAATTAGCGAGTGGACGATACTGGGATCGAACCAGTGACCCCCACAATGTCAAAGCCGGCTTATACGTGTCTAAGCGTGTCGCTAAGTATCTGTAGTAAGGGTTCTAAGCGTAAAGCGATTCACTACGTACCCTAAGTTCTCTAGAGGTGTTAGCAGGGTGTTAGCAAAGTGTTAGCAGGGTTTCCTAGGCGGACTCGATAATCGCCTTACGCTTAGTTTGGTACTCGTCCTCTGTAATTACGCCTGACTCTTTAAGGCGATCTATCTCTTTAAGTCGAGATTCAAGTGACTTAGGCGCGTCATTTCGGCGACGTGCGGTAATGCGGAAGATTACGTAAAGGAACGTGTTCATTATGGCTAGCCAGAACACAAGAACCATAATTCCGATTCCGTTGGCGGTTGAATCTCCATTAACGTCATAATCTGAGAAGAACGAGATAATGAAGTAGGCGTTAGCTACGATAATGAACCAAGCAAAGGGACGTAGTTTCATAGCCCAACGCTACCGGTTTTTTTATACCTGATCGCTACCCCCTATGTCTTTCCTTCCTATCTCTCCCCAATATGCCGAAACAGTCCCTAAACGGTCGGAATTGGTCGGTATAGAGCCGTTTAGAACCATTTCGGGGGTAAATAAAACAGGGAGAGTCTGGGGTGTTTAAAGCCCCTTAAAAAACCTACACGTCGTCCGGCAGATTCCCGAAGTTCCCGAAGTCCCCAAGGTCGAAGGGTTTCCTATCTTGGAAGCGTTTAATTTCCTCGACTAGCTGTTCGTTGCACTTGTTGCACCGGTAGTCCATACGGCCGTTAATCTCGGAAGCCTCCGGGAAGGTACGGGTTACAGGGTCGCAGTATTCGTTACCGCAGTGTTCTAGCCGTGACTTGGATTTAACCGGCCGTTTAACGCCCGCTAAGCCCTGTAGGACGTCGTTTAGTAGTCCGCCTTTCTTGTATGCGGAGTAGAAGTTAACTCGCCTAATAGCGTCTGCTATGTCCTCGTTGGAGTAGCCGTTAGCGTTGCATTGATCTAAGAGAGTTTCGTAGTTCTGTCCCTCATTTATAAACGTTCTGTATTCGGTTGGTATTGCAGTAATAATTGTTAACCAACGTTTAGCGTTTATACGTTTAATTAGGTTATTAGGTTCTATACGTTTGGCATAACCCGGGGGATATGTAACCGCGTCTGCAGGGCTATCTATTACCGTCGCAGGGTTATCTATCGACGTTTGCGCAGTTAACTGTTTATAGAGTTTCATCACCTTGGCATTGGTAATACTTAACTCGTCGGTTATGTGAACGTATGAAGCAATAAGTATTAGGTTAGGTGCGACCTCGGATCTATTCCCTCGTTTAGCACCAGTCCCGGGACGTGGCTTAGTGACTCGATAAACGAAACCCTTCTCGACTAATCGGCCAATACTTCGGCTATTACTTTCCGGCATTGCTCCCGTAATTCGTTTTAGTTCGGCTTCTCCCGGCCATGCCTTAGGCGGTGTTGCCTTGTCATTAAAGCGGGTGCAGATATGCCCTAATAGTTGTCGGTCTAATTGCGTAAGATCCGGAATATCAGCTAGGCAGAAAAGGTCGTAGTGAACGTTACTCACGATCTATCACCTGTAGAAGTAAACTAATCGCAGGGAACGCGTCGCCACTAACGGCGCGTTTCGTCATTATTCGCCGAGAGAGTTAATAAAGCGGCTTAACTCATGTTCAGTAACACGTACTGAACGGCCGATCTTGACGGTCTTTAGTTGTCCGGCGTTGATAACCCTATAAACACTTGCCTTAGAAAGACCGGTACGGCTCATTACGTCGGTTAGTTTTACTAGTGTCGGAAGTGTTGCAGTTTCCATTATTTAGTTCCCCTAGTTCTCGTGTTGCCTTGTGAGAAGTAAAGATACGTGTATAGTCGTCTTTGTAAGGTGGAAAACCACCGCACAATAGACGGGAGTTACTAAGGTGGAGTTATTGCATACCCGCGGAATATTCACCGCGCCGTTCACACATACGCCGATTAAGTTTAGAGATCACCTTCTACCTGAGTTCTTTACCTGTACGGCTTACCTAGTAGATAACCAAGGCAAGAAAGTTACTAACGAAAACTTTAGGACTTTCAAGGTTTGGAGCATTGAACTACTTCTAAAGACTTCTAAAGGCGATCACGTAGAAGTTATTAGAACGACGATTCTAGGAAGCCGAAAGTACGACGGGCATACGTTGGTAACTACCAAGAGTTTCGATCCTGTCGGTTACGGTGCGGTTCAAGTTCGCCACTATGACTTAGCCCGGGAGAACCGTTCTCGGTTAATGGGTTATGCGGTTCAAGTAGCTATTCAAAGCAATATCTATAAAAAGAGTAAAGACGGCGGGCATAGTTGGGAGATTGGCGGAAGGAAAGACGTTTCCGATTCCGAACTAACCGCGATATTCAAGTCAGTCGCAGATTCGGCCTATGTTCGTTTAGATGACGCGTTCTATAAAGACTTCTCCGAAAAGTATTTAAAGGCGGAGAAGGCAACAGGTACGCCTATCCAAGAATTAGCGGCTACCGAGTACCCGGGTAAGGACATAAAAACTATTCAACGGTGGGCAACAACGGCCAGAAAGAAAGAGTTCCTACCGAAAACTTCACCGGGTAAGGCTTCAAGTGCAACGACTAGAAAGAAGGGCAAGTAATGGCAACACCGAGTAGAGATAAAGTTAAGAACGGCGTAGTAGCCCGCGGTAATACGTGGTCATACGTTCTACGCGTTCCCGATCCGATCACTGGAAAGACTAAGCCTAAGTGGGTCGGTGGATTCGCCACGGAAAAGGAAGCGAAGTTAGCCCGTGATAAGGCTCGCGTCGCTATTGGCACTAATAGTTATATAGGTTCAACGTCGCTAACAGTGGGGGAGTTCCTAAATCAGTGGATCGAACTACACGCAAACCAGTTGAAACCTTCAACCCTTTATAGCTATTCGCGGAATATCCGAAGTAACTTAATTCCATATATCGGGCATATTAAGTTGCAGGATCTACGCCCGGCGCACGTTCAGAATTTGTACGCTCAACTTCTAGAACGTGGTTTAGCGCACCGCTCGGTTCACTATGCCGGTTCTGTTCTAAAGACGGCCGTTAAATACGCGGTAGATGTTGAAGGCCTATTACTCACCAACCCGGTAAGCAAGGTTGCAACACCTAAGGGAGTCGGAAGTATCCCCACACCTTGGAACGTCACGGAACTAAGCGAGTTTCTTGCTAAGGCTAAGACTCACCGCCTTTACTTCTATTTCCACCTAAGCGCATATACGGGTGCAAGACGTGGCGAGTTATGTGCGTTGCGTTGGTCAGACTTTGACGGTCACTCAATTACGGTTAATAAGAGTCGTACTAAGGCCGGTAATGAAGTCGTGGAACTAAATAGCACCAAGGGCGGAACTAACGGCCAACGACGGGTAGCACTAGATCCGGAAACGATTGAAGCGTTTAATGCTCACCGTAAACGTCAACTAATCGAACGCATGGCTATTGGAAGCGGTTGGACTGAAACGGGCTACGTGTTCACTCGTGAGGACGGTTTACCTATAGACCTTCATACGCCTACGCACTTGTTCGCCAAGATAGCGAAGCGGGCAGGATTAAGGCATAACCGGTTGCATGACCTAAGGCACTTACACGCTACGGAACTATTACGACTCGGTGAACCGTTGCACGTGGTCGCTCAAAGACTGGGACACCGGGACGCCATGGTTACGGCAACGGTATATGCGCACGTTTCGGATCAACAGGCAGAAACAGCTAGTAGCAAGTTTGCTAATGCAGTTAATGGAACTCACTCATAGGGTGTTAGCAAAGTGTTAGCAAAACGTAAGAAACTAATTAAGTAATTCACGTTAGGCACGTATAAGTGCAGGTCAAACAGTGGACGATACTGGGATCGAACCAGTGACCCCCACAATGTCAATGTGGTGCTCTACCGCTGAGCCAATCGTCCGGGTCTTATGTAATTGTGGTGAAAGTGTAACCTAAGAAAGCGAATGCCCCTTAGCGTGCGTAATCATCCTCGAGGCGCTCGATATCGTCTTCACCAAAGTATGTGCCGCGTTGGACCTCAACGAAGATCATTACCTCTGAACCAGAGTTGCCTATGCGGTGGAGCTCACCGATTGCAACCTCGACTGATTGCCCGGCCTCTGCCTTAAATGTCTTCTCACCGAGAACGACATCAGCGACGCCAGAGACTATGTACCAATGCTCTTCACGCTTTTGATGGCGTTGCAATGAGAGGCGGTGGCCAGGTTCTACCCAGATTGTTTTGACCTTATATGTCGGAGTATCTGCGAGTACTTGATAGCGACCCCAAGGGCGCTCTGGACCTTCGAGATATTCGTTGCTCATGTGCGTCAGGGTAATCCGTTTCTTCATTGAAACTATGGAGGTGGAAACGGGATTTGAACCCGTGTAGAGGGATTTGCAGTCCCTTGCCTCGCCTCTCGGCCA
>JBEGSV010000007.1:0-4600 GCA_041179685.1 Actinomycetota bacterium | reverse complement strand
GTGGCGCAACAATTGCGCTCAATGGAGCGACATCACTTGAAACCTCAACTGTCCTACCTCCATCGATCACATCACTTTCGACTACATCCATTTCTCTATCAGGGGGAGGGACCCTCACGATCACGGGAACCGGATTTAGCGGCACCTTTATCGTTAAATTCTGGCGAAATAAAGAGCTATCGAAGACCTCAGGAAACACCACCTCGTTTACCGTCAGCGCAACCGAGCTTCAATCAATTGGAGCGACATCAGGGCGAATCTCTGTAATTACCGCAGCAGGTCAAGCTGTCTCGGTCGATACCTTGACGATTACGCCTTAAGCACATGGAGTCGACCAGTATGATTCGGATGTTTTCCGGGGAAGGGGATTGGGTATGAGCTACTTCAGCGGTCCCATCGACCCTAGTGATTACGATGAAGGTTACGTCGAAGGCAACTCTCGTAAGTCGCGCCTTAAAATCAATCTTGCAATCTTCTTTGTCGTCCTTGCCGCGCTTTCTACAACTTATGCCGCAAATATCTCTCTAAATGGCGGCGCCCGCAAAGAGTTTGGCCAAGGAATCTTCCAGATCAAAGCGTGCGATCAGTGGGTTGGAATTGGATTGCAGAGCGCTGCACAACCTAACAATGCATATGTAGGAACGATCAAACTCTATGGATTTGATCCTCGCCTATGTGTTGGTCGAATCTTTAAGATCAAATTATTTAAGACCGGAAGCACAACTCCGCTCAATCTCTATCTCGGACCAGGGTCTACCAGTGGAACTGATACCCACACAACTTTGACTTTGATGGATACCAGCACCCCGCTCTCATCATCTGGATATCAAGCATCAATCAACCCCACTCGTTCAGCTTATGAAAATTGGGCATATGACGCTGTCACTATCGTCGACAAGTGGGGTCGCAACATCGGATATGACGATGGCTATACCTACATTGATTACAAATATGAGAGCGGTCAATATTGGATTGTTCTCACATACCCACGCGCTTTAGTTGCAGAAGTAACTAGCGTCACTATTGAATCCGCCAAGTACAACTAGCTAGACTCCGTGGCATGAAGAAGCTACAGAATTTCATCAATGGCCAATCAGTAGATTCAAAGTCAGGTGAGACCACAACTCTCATCAACCCTGCTACCGGCCAGCCATTTGCAACTGCTCCTATCTCGAACGCAGCCGATGTTGATGCTGCGATGAAGGCAGCGAGCGCTGCATTTGTAGATTGGCGCGACTCGACACCTTCAGAACGTCAACGCGCACTTCTCAAGATTGCCGATGCTATTGAATCTCGCGCAGATGAATTCGTCGCTGTCGAATCTGAAAACTGCGGAAAGCCAATGGGGCTCACCGCTTCTGAAGAAGTTCCGCCAATGGTCGATCAAATTCGCTTCTTCGCAGGTGCGGCACGCAACCTTGAAGGAAAATCAGCGGGCGAGTACATGCGCGGAATGACATCTTTCATCCGTCGCGAGCCAGTAGGTGTCTGCGCACAGGTAACACCATGGAACTACCCAATGATGATGGCGGTCTGGAAATGGGCGCCAGCTATTGCTGCAGGAAACACCGTAGTCCTCAAGCCATCTGATACAACTCCAGCATCAACAGTTTTGATGGCTCAGGTTATGTCTGAATTTCTTCCAGCAGGTGTCATCAATGTCGTCACCGGCGAGCGCGCAACCGGCGCACTTCTCGTTGAACACGAAACTCCAGCGATGGTTTCAATTACCGGATCAGTCGGCGCAGGAATGGCAGTTGCCTCATCTGCAGCAAAGTCGCTCAAGCGCGTTCATCTCGAACTCGGTGGCAAGGCACCAGTTGTTGTCTTCAATGATGCCGACCTCGCAGCTGCTGCCGAAGGTATAGCGATTGCCGGCTTCTTCAACGCTGGCCAAGATTGCACAGCGGCAACCCGCGTTATCGTCCAAGAAGGCGTTTATGAAGAGATGGTCAAGCTCCTTGCAGACCAGGCCACCAATCAGATCGCGATGGGAACTCCTGACCAGGACGTCTTGGTCGGCCCAGTAAATAACGCCAACCAATTTGAGCGCGTCTCAGGCTTTATCTCTCGCGTTCCATCTCATGCTCGCATCGTGGCCGGTGGAAAGCCTTCAGGTCTTCCTGGCTACTTCATCGCACCAACGGTTATTGCAGACCTCAAGCAGTCAGATGAACTCATCCAATCCGAGATCTTCGGCCCCGTCATCACAATCCAGAAGTTCAAGGATGAGGCTGAAGCGGTCGCGATGGCCAATGGCGTCGATTACGGCTTGGCCTCATCTGTCTGGACCAAGGATCATGGCCGCGCTATGAGAATGGCAAAGGCCTTTGACTTTGGCTGCGTCTGGATCAATACCCACATTCCACTTGTGGCCGAGATGCCTCACGGGGGATACAAGCGCAGCGGATATGGCAAGGACCTCTCTAGCTACGGCTTCGAGGATTACACCCGTATCAAGCATGTGATGACCAACCTCAACGCCTAAAAAATAAGCTCTCAAAAACCTCTCTTTTAAGTTTGGCCTAGGCGCAATTGGGTTACATAATGAGCCCTGCAAAACCGTCCCTTGTACCGGCGCTGGTTAGTCGAAGCGAATCGCTTCTCTAATCGCTTATCAAAAGGAGCCTCACCGCATGGCTAAAAAACCTCTCTCAGAAGAAGCACGTTCAATTCTTAACTCTCGCGTATCACGTCGTGCAGTTCTTGCCGGCGCTGGCGCAGTTGCAGGTGCTTCGGCGCTCGCTTCATGCGGTTCAGGTGGAGGCGCAGATGCAGCTAACTCAGTTCGCTGGGCAAACTGGACGCTCTACCTGGATGTTGATGACTCAGGTAAGACATATCCAACTCTTGAAGCATTTAAAGAGAAGTTTGGCATCGAAGCGATTTACTCAGAAGATATCAACGATAACGACGAATTCTTCGGCAAGGTCCAGGGCCAGCTCAAGCTAGGCGAAGACATCGGATACGACGTCATCACACCAACGGACTGGATGGCAGCTCGCTTTATCCGTCTTGGTTACACACAGAAATTTGATAAGGCAAATATTCCAAATGCAAAGAACATCTTGCCTTCACTTGCATCACCATCATTTGATCCAAATCGCGATTCATCACTGACATATCAGGGCATCATGGGCGGTCTCGGCTGGAACACAGCTGCAAACCCAAAGGGTATGAAGTCAGTAGATGATCTCTGGACACCACAGAACAAGGGAAAGATCATTGTTCTCTCAGAGATGCGCGACACCATCGGCGTCATCCTTCTCTCACAGGGTGTAGATATCACCACAGTGACAGAAGATCAGTTCATGAACGCTGTCGACTTCCTTCAGAAGAAGATTGCAGATGGATGGATTCGCGGCGTAAAGGGCAACGAGTACAAGGAAGACCTCATCTCAGGCGATGCAACTGCTGTTATCGCATGGTCAGGTGACTTGTTCCAGCTCTCAACAGAGAATGAAGGCAAGTTTGACTTCGCAATCCCAGAGTCAGGCGGAACAATCTCAGGCGATAACTTCCTCATCCCGTCAACAGCATCTGCTGAAGGTAAGAAGAACGCTGAAACTCTTATCAACTACTACTACGACCCAGCTGTTGCAGCAGAAGTTGCAGCTTACGTTAACTACGTAACACCAGTTCAGGGCGCACAAGAAGAGATGGCGAAGTTCGATCCAGAGCTTGCAAAGTCTGAGTACATCTTCCCAACAGAGAAGACGCTCTCACGACTTAACGTCTTCAAGGCTCTTACACCTGCAGAGGAATCTTCTTGGACAGAAGCATTCCAAAAGGCTGCCGGTAACTAAGTTGTCAGGAATCTCTTCAGCGCGCGGCGACCTACGTATTGATCACGTTACAAAGAGTTACGGTGATTTCACTGCAGTTAATGATCTCTCATTAACAATTCCAGAAGGTTCGTTCTTTGCATTGCTTGGACCTTCCGGTTGCGGAAAGACCACCACTCTTCGAATGGTCGCCGGCCTTGAAGAGCCAACCAAGGGAACAATCTCCCTCGGTAACACTGATATCACTTTCACTAAGCCATATCAGCGTCCTATCAATACCGTCTTCCAGAACTATGCGCTCTTTCCTCATCTCACCATCTTTGAGAACATCGCATTTGGTCTTCGTCGACGCGGCATTAAAGATGTGAAGGAACAAGTGGAGAAGGCTCTCGATCTCGTAGAGCTTTCTCACTTGTCCTCACGTAAGCCAACACAGCTTTCAGGTGGACAGCAGCAGCGCATCGCACTTGCACGCGCAATCGTTAATCGCCCAGCGCTCTTGCTCCTTGATGAACCATTGGGTGCACTCGATCTCAAGCTTCGTCGTCAGATGCAGATTGAGCTCAAGTGGATTCAAAAAGAGGTAGGTCTTACATTCGTTCACGTAACCCACGATCAGGAAGAGGCTATGACTATGGCCGATACCATCGCGGTGATGAACGAGGGCGAAATCGAGCAACTCGGATCACCAGCTGATCTCTATGACAATCCAAAGACAGCATTCGTTGCCAACTTCCTTGGTCAGTCAAACCTTATTAAGGGAACAATCACAGGCAATGATGGCGATAACCACATCGTCGAGCTCTTCGGTCAGA
>JBEGSV010000006.1:0-3897 GCA_041179685.1 Actinomycetota bacterium | reverse complement strand
CCCACCTTGTCGAGAATCTTGATGGTGTCTTCAATCATTGCAGCGAGATCATCGTTATTGACTCGTGAATTTTCAGCAAGTGAAACAGGTGCATCGACGATATGTACTGACATCGCCTGTGGGCCCTTGCGAGAATCGATAACAGAGAACTCAAGCTTTGTTCCTGGCTTAACAGTTGGCACGCCAGCAGGAAGAGCTGTCGCTGCTAAATAAACATCTTCTCCCTCATCTGATGCGATGAAGCCGAAGCCTTTTTCAAGGGAGAACCATTTCACGCGACCTGTAGGCATAGTGATTACTCCTTTAGATGAATCGGTACTCGTGTAGCCACGGGGATGTGGACAGACCGCTAGTTTAACTTAGAAATAGAGCTGGGTGGTAGTCGATTTAAGCGTGCGGGTTAGGCGAGAGTAGCTTCGCTATGCGCTCCGCAGCCGTGATCGACTGAGACTACGCGTGCATCGTCTGGGGCGATTGCATTTGCGCATACGCCAAATGAAGAGCGAAGTGATCCTGCAAGCGGAACGAAGAAACCACATGAGTTACATGGCTTCGGTGCTTGCTCGGCCAAAGGTGATGCCGGACCACGATCAGATGCATACCAACGCTTTGATGCTTGGTCGCGTCCTTCAATTGAGAGAACGCGTGGACGCATAAGTCCGAGATCAAATACCTGATAGGCGTCGAGATCTTCGTCTTGTGGAAGTGCAGCTGCACCTGGAACAAGACGTGTGTCATCGAGCAAACTTGGAACAATCACACCCGGTGTGATGTCTTCTGGGACGATGCGATCGCGGTATGGAACGTGATCAGGTGCAAGAAGTGAATCAGGACCTGGAAGTACTACAACGTCACAAATTGTTGGTTCAGAATCTTCATCAACCTTTGCAATTGTGACTCCCCAACGCCATCCCTTATATCCAGAGATGCTAGCTTCAAAGAGATATGTAGCAATGCGATTATCGTCGTCATATTCGACAGAGATAAAGTCACCGACCTGTGTTGCAAACTCTGCCTCGGCAAGAGCTGCTTCACGTGCGATTGACTGTGCATCGAAGGTCTTCATGTTCTAAGGGTAAAGCAGAAGGGGCCACCGATACTAATCGGTGGCCCCTTCTTACGCTTATTGGAGATTAAATCTTTAGAAATCCATCCCTATCGGATTTTTAACGCTTTAAAAATCCATATCTCCACCAGCAGCCGATGGTGTCATTGCACCCTTTGGCTCTGGCTTATCTGTAATCACTGCCTCTGTTGTAATGAACAACGCGGCGATTGATGCTGCATTCTGAAGTGCAGAACGTGTCACCTTAGCTGGATCGATGATGCCAGCCTTGATCATGTCTACATATTCACCAGTTGCTGCATTGAGTCCGAAACCTGCTTCGAGGTTACGTACCTTCTCAACGATGACTCCACCTTCGAGACCTGCGTTGATTGCAATCTGCTTTAGAGGTGCTTCAACTGAAACTTCAACGATGCGAGCGCCTGTCGCCTCATCACCTTCGAGCTTTAGATTCTTGAAAGCTGCAGTTGCTGCCTGAAGAAGTGCAACGCCACCGCCGGCGACGATTCCTTCTTCTACTGCAGCCTTAGCGTTACGAACTGCATCCTCGATACGGTGCTTGCGTTCCTTGAGCTCTACCTCTGTTGCAGCTCCTGCCTTGATGACAGCTACTCCACCAGCAAGCTTTGCCAAGCGCTCTTGCGCCTTCTCGCGGTCGTAATCTGAATCTGTATTAGCGATCTCGCTGCGGATCTGGTTGACGCGACCCTTAATCTGGTCTGCATCTCCTGCACCTTCAACGATTGTTGTCTCTTCCTTAGAGATAACAACCTTGCGAGCGCGACCGAGAAGTTCAAGGCCAGCAGTCTCAAGCTTGAGACCAACTTCCTCAGAGATCACTGTTGCACCTGTAAGGATTGCGATGTCCTGGAGCATCGCCTTACGACGATCTCCGAAGCCTGGAGCCTTAACAGCTGCAGAGCGGAATGTTCCCTTGATCTTATTTACAACGAGAGTTGCAAGCGCTTCGCCTTCAACATCTTCAGCGATGATTGCGAGTGGCTTGCCTGATTGCATAACCTTCTCGAGCAATGGAACGAGATCCTTGATTGATGAAATCTTGCCGTTAACGATCAAGATGTAAGCATCTTCGAGAACTGTCTCCATGCGATCTGTATCTGTTACGAAGTATGGTGAAAGGTATCCCTTATCAAAGCGCATACCTTCGGTGAGCTCGAGCTCGAGACCGAATGTATTTGAATCTTCAACGGTGATAACGCCTTCCTTGCCGACCTTATCCATCGCCTCAGCGATCATCTCGCCGATAGTTGCATCAGCTGCAGAAATTGATGCGGTCGCTGCGATTTGTTCCTTTGAATCCACTGACTTCGCCATTGAGAGAAGCTCAGCAACGATTGCTGCAACAGCCTTCTCGATACCGCGCTTGAGCGCCATTGGATTTGAGCCAGCTGCTACGTTGCGAAGACCTTCGCGAACGAGCGCCTGTGCCAATACTGTTGCTGTTGTTGTTCCGTCACCTGCGACATCATCTGTCTTCTTGGCAACTTCCTTAACGAGCTCTGCACCAATCTTCTCCCAAGGATCGTCGAGTTCGATCTCCTTGGCGATTGATACGCCATCGTTGGTAATTGTTGGTGCGCCCCACTTTTTCTCGAGGACGACGTTACGTCCGCGAGGCCCAAGGGTGACCTTGACTGCATCAGCGAGTACGTTCATTCCACGCTCTAGACCACGGCGTGCTTCTTCATTAAAGGCGATCTGCTTTGCCATCTAATTACTCCTCTTTAACTGTTGAAACTGTGGGCCGATTGGGATTATCACTCTCGGCCTGTGAGTGCTAACGCCAAGGGTAGTTGGGAGTATTCCCACGCGCAAAACGGAAGTTTTGAGCGGGAAGGGGCGGCGCAAAACGGAAGTTTTGAGCGGGAAGGGGCGGCAGAGAGCGCGGGCTTTGAGCCTGGTTGAGAGGGGTGGCGAGGCGCTTACTTAGCGGAGCGAGCCTGCATACGAGCCTCACGGAGGCGACGTAGGCGCTTTACCAGCATCGGTGAAGCCTCGAGGGCATCGTCACGATCGATGAGGTCATTGAGAAGTTGGTAGTAACGAGGTGCGCTGAGATCGAAGAGTTCTTTGATTGCTGACTCTTTGGCACCTGCAAAGCGCCACCAATTACGTTCGAAGTCGAGGATACGGCCCTCGAGGTCTGTGAGGGTTGAGCCCTGGGTACTTGGGTTTTCTAGCGCTGACATATGGCCCATCCTAAACATGACCTATGACAAAGTGTGGGAGGTTGCCTCAGATTTTCTAGCCGCTTTAACAATATTGCGAAGCATCGTAGGAAAGATAAAGAGGTGGAAGGGTGATACGAGATACCAGTAAATCTGTCCACCTAATCCGCGAGGAGCAAAGAGCGCATCTTGCGTTATTAAAGTTTTCCCATTTACTTCACTCACATTAAATTCGAGCCACGCTTTTCCAGGAAGAATCATCTCTGCATAGAGACGCAACTTCTTATCTTTCTCAAGATCTTCGACTCGCCAAAAATCTAAGCTATCTCCAATTCTTAAATATTGCGGATCTCGCCGCCCACGACGCAATCCAACTCCCCCGACAAAACGATCTATGAGTCCACGCAAATACCAAAGCCAATCGGATCCGAACCAACCATGTTCACCACCAATTCCCTCAATCTGCTTCCAGATAAATGGCAATGAAACATCTGTTGTAATTTCGCGATGATCTTTTAGCATTAGTTCTCCCGCCCATTCAGGATCGCTCTGGGCTTTCTGCCATGGAGCAGTTGGAAATGCTGCATCAGACCAGCGTGTATCGACTCGGTTATTCGCAGTGACTGTTAACGCTAATTCAAT
>JBEGSV010000005.1:0-3413 GCA_041179685.1 Actinomycetota bacterium | reverse complement strand
TAAGTTATTTCGCTGTCGGATGTCCTGTCTGCAACAAACTCGCTTTAGTGGCGCTCGGTTACAGTGGAGCTATCAAGTACTTTGCGCCAATTCAACCGATACTAGGTTTCCTATCAATTGCACTGCTCTTCTATGTATTCCGTAAGCGAGTTCTCAGTGAAGGTACTTGCGTCATTCCCGCAAAATAAGAAGAAACTTAAAGCGCTGCCAAACTATCTTTAATCATTGCCTGCAGGAGCTTTGCATCAACTTCCCAATCATTAGGCAGAGCTATGGTCTTCTTGTTAATTTTGTAATCTTTAAATTTTGGCGTGTACTTCTTGAGCACATCTTGATCCCATGGAGCAATCAGAATGTGATTTGTCGCTGCCGAGACGCCGAAAACATAGTGCTTCTCGAATTTGAGCATCGGCTGATTCCAGGCCACAACGAGCTCTAGTTGCGGATACTTTGAAGTAATTGCCTTAAAGATTGCTTTCATTGTCTTAGCCTGCTCGGGCTTCACTGACTTAAAGAATTCAGTCGGCGTATCAAATCTCTTAGAAGAGGCTGAACCGCGAGAGTACATCACAAGGGCATTGGCATGAGCCTGTGAGAATCCGTAGTTTTCTTTGAGGTGCGCAATCTGTACTGGATACTTCTCGCCATCGAGATCCTTCATGACTTTAAACCAGTAGGACATCTTCTCGCCATACTTCTTCTCAATAAGAGGGAAGTACTTTTCACGATCACCATCTGCTACTGACATGTGAAAATATTAAGGCATAGAGAAAGCCCCCGTGGTATTCCACGGGGGCTTTCGCCTTTTAAATTAAGCTGTGATTACTTAGTTGCGATTGTTGAGATTTCGAACTCGAGCTTGATGTTCTCTGAAACGAGAAGTCCGCCTGTCTCAAGCGCTGCATTCCATGTAAGCCCAAAGTCCTTACGGTTGATCTCTGATGCACCTTCGAAACCGTAGCGGTCATTGCCGAACGGATCCTTAGCTGTTCCTGTGTATTCGAATTCAATTGTCAAAGGCTTTGTTACATCCTTGATTGTGAGTTCGCCATCAACGATGATTCCTGCGCCGCCATCCTTTACAGATGTTGACTTGAAAGTGATCTTTGGGAAGTTTGCTACATCAAAGAAATCAGGTGACTGAAGGTGGCCATCGCGGTCTGCGCTACGAGTATCGATTGAAGCCGCTGAGATCTCGATTGAGATTGAAGCTGTGCCTTCAGCAACTACTGCTGAGCCTGAGTAGTCGTTAAATGAGCCACGAACCTTGGTCACCATCGCGTGGCGGGCGCTGAAGCCCACGCGGCTATGTGAAGCGTCGATTGCATATGTGCCTGCTGGAAGTGTTGAGAGTACTGACATTGTCTATTTCCTTTATTTGTAGGGCTATCAGGGGTGAGACCGCTTGCTAACGGTATGGTTGAATCTTAAACCAATTTAGTTGAATTTTCAACTATTCTCTGGGCAGATTTCAAGAGGAAGGCGTGAGAATTCCTCGTTAAACTCGGGCCAATCGATCGATTATCTGCGGAGGATTCTTATATGCAAGATTCAGGCAAATGCCCTGTTGCCCACGGCGCAATGACATCAGCGGGCCAGACCAATGAGAAGTGGTGGCCAAATGCCCTCAATCTCAACATTCTCCATCAGCACGATGCAAAGACAAATCCCCTAGGTGCAGATTTTGATTATCACGAAGAGTTGAAGAAACTCGATATCCCAGCGTTGAAGAAAGATCTCCATGCGCTGATGACAGATTCACAAGATTGGTGGCCTGCAGATTGGGGTCACTATGGTGGACTCTTTATTCGCCTCACATGGCACGCCGCAGGTTCATATCGCATTGCAGATGGTCGCGGTGGAGCCGGAACCGGCAACCAGCGTTTTGCACCATTGAACTCATGGCCAGATAACGGAAACCTTGATAAGGCTCGTCGTCTTCTCTGGCCAATTAAGAAGAAGTATGGCAACAAAGTCAGCTGGGCAGATCTCTTGGCATATGCAGGAACAATCGCGTATGAATCAATGGGGCTTAAGACTTACGGTTTTGCATTTGGTCGCGCAGATATCTGGGCACCAGAGATTGATATCTATTGGGGCAGCGAAACCGAATTCCTCGCTCCATCAGAGCAGCGTTATGCCAATCTCAACGATGCAACCACACTTGAGAATCCACTCGCCGCAGTTCATATGGGCTTGATCTACGTTAACCCAGAAGGCGTTAATGGAAATCCAGATCCAATTAAGACTGCAGCGCATGTCCGCGAAACATTTGCACGTATGGCGATGAATGACGAAGAGACTGTCGCCCTTACAGCAGGTGGACATACAGTTGGTAAGGCTCATGGAAATGGCAGCGCTGCAAACCTTGGACCTGCACCAGAAGGTGCTCCCATTGAAGAGGGTGGCCTTGGCTGGATGAATCACACCAGTCGTGGCATCGGACGTAACACAGTTACTTCAGGGCTCGAAGGTGCGTGGACTACCCACCCAACGCTCTGGGATAACGGTTATTTCAAACTTCTCCTTGGCTACGAATGGAAGCTCACAAAATCTCCAGCTGGCGCAAATCAGTGGGAACCAATTGATATCCGCGAGGAAGATAAGCCAGTAGATGTTGAAGATCCATCAAAGCGTTATAACCCAATGATGACTGATGCTGATATGGCGATGAAGATGGATCCTGCTTACCGTGCGATCTCAGAGAAGTTCGCAGCAGATCAGGAGTACTTCAGCGAGGTCTTCGCACGTGCATGGTTCAAGCTCACACACCGTGACCTGGGTCCAAAGGCGCGTTACTTTGGCCCCGACGTCCCAGCAGAAGATTTGATTTGGCAAGATCCAGTTCCTGCTGGAAATAAGGGCTTCGATGTGATTTCTGTGAAAGCAAAGATTGCTGCAACAGATCTCACAATCGCAGAACTTGTATCAACAGCGTGGGATAGCGCACGTACATTCCGTGGCTCAGATAAGCGCGGTGGTGCCAATGGTTCACGTATTCGCCTAGCGCCTCAGAAAGATTGGGCAGGGAACGAGCCAACTCGTCTTGCACGCGTTCTCTCAATCCTCGAGCCAATCGCGCAGGCAGCAGGAGCATCTCTTGCAGATGTCATTGTCTTGGCCGGTAATGTCGGAATCGAGAAGGCAGCAAAGGAAGCTGGCGTAGATCTCACCGTTCCATTTGCTGCAGGTCGCGGAGATGCAACACAAGAACAGACTGATGTAGCCTCTTTTGCGGTGCTCGAGCCAATTCATGATGGCTTCCGCAATTACCAGAAGGAAGATTATGCAGTTGCACCAGAGGAGCTCCTTCTCGATCGTGCTCAGTTGATGGGGCTAACAGCACCTGAGATGACTGTACTTATTGGCGGAATGCGCGTACTTGGCACCAACTTCGGCGGAAGCAAGAACGG
>JBEGSV010000004.1:0-8491 GCA_041179685.1 Actinomycetota bacterium | reverse complement strand
ATGAGCCAAGCATCGGTCTCCATCAACGCGATAACCGTCGATTGATCGACACTCTGACTCGATTGCGCAATCTCGGCAACACCCTCATTGTGGTTGAGCACGATGAAGAGACAATCCGTACCGCAGATTGGATTGTTGATATCGGTCCAGGCGCCGGCGAGCATGGTGGACATGTGGTTGTCTCAGGCTCTTATGAAGAACTGATTAGCTCTCAAGAATCGATTACTGGCGCTTATCTCTCTGGCCGCAGATCCATCGAGATTCCCTCAGAGCGACGTCCAATTGACCCTAAGCGCAAACTTGTAGTCAAAGGTGCCAAGGAGAATAACCTCAAGGATATTGAGGTTGAGATTCCACTCGGACTATTCGTTTCAGTCACCGGAGTATCTGGCTCAGGTAAATCAACTCTGGTCAATGACATCTTGTACACGACTCTGGCCAATAAACTCAATGGTGCGCGTTTGGTACCTGGTCGCCACCGTACCGTTACTGGTATCGATCAGCTCGATAAAGTTGTCCATGTCGATCAATCACCAATCGGTCGCACCCCTCGTTCTAACCCGGCAACATATACTGGAGTCTTCGACAAGGTTCGCGCACTCTTCGCTGAGACATCAGAGGCAAAGGTTCGCGGCTATCAGCAAGGCCGATTCTCATTTAATGTCAAAGGTGGCCGTTGCGAGAATTGTTCGGGTGACGGAACAATCACAATCGAGATGAACTTCCTGCCCGATGTCTATGTACCTTGTGAAGTCTGCCATGGTGCGCGTTATAACCGAGAGACGCTAGAGGTTCACTACAAGGGCAAGACCATTGCCCAGGTTTTGGATATGCCAATTGAAATTGCCCACGAATTCTTTGAATCTGTTCCTACTATCGCTCGTTACTTGAAAACTCTCTGCGATGTGGGGCTAGGTTATGTCCGTCTTGGTCAATCGGCGCCAACACTTTCGGGTGGAGAGGCGCAACGCGTCAAGCTTGCAACCGAGCTACAACGTCGTTCAACAGGGCGAACTATCTATGTTCTTGACGAACCAACTACAGGTCTTCACTTCGAAGATGTAAATAAGTTATTAGGTGTCTTGAAGCGTCTTGTTGAAACTGGCAATACAGTCGTTGTGATCGAGCATAATCTTGACGTTATTAAATCCTCAGATTGGGTCATCGATATGGGGCCAGAAGGTGGCTTCCGTGGCGGCACCGTTGTCGCAGAGGGAACTCCAGAAGAAGTGGCAAAGGTAAAGGCGAGCTACACTGGACAGTTCCTAGCTGAAATTCTTGAAAGCAATCGCGCAAAGGCGCCAACGGTGAAGAGCGCAACTGTGAAGAAGAGTGCTGCGGTAAAGAAGAAGTAGCTATGGCAGATCCAGCCAGTTATCGCCCCTCCGAGATTCCGGAGGAGCCTGGGGTTTATCGCTTCTACAACAAGAGCGATAAGGTCATTTATGTCGGTAAGGCGAAGAATCTTAAAAATCGACTCAGCTCCTATTTCGGCTCAAATCTCGCCCAGAAGACATATCGAATGGTGCATGAGGCTGTTCGTGTTGATTGGACGATAGTTAATACCGAACTCGAAGCACTCGCGCTCGAATTCTCATGGATCAAGCAATATCACCCAACGTATAACGTGCAATTTAAGGATGATAAGTCCTACCCGTATCTTGCTATCTCGCTCGAAGATGAGTTTCCTCGTATCTTCATTACCCGTAAAGAGAAGCGCTCAGGACTTAAGTACTTTGGTCCATATACAAATGCTTGGGCGCTACGAAATACCTACGAAGTTCTATTGAAGGTTTTTCCAGTTCGCTCATGCAGCGCTGGCAACTTCCAGCGTGCACAAAGAACTAAACGCCAATGCCTCCTTGGTGATATCGGAAAATGTGCGGCGCCTTGTGTCGGCTGGGTTACTCCAGAGGAACATAAGGAGATTGCCTACAAGCTTGATGCCTTCATGGAGGCAGGAATGGAAGATCTCGTTCCGACCATGCGAGCTGAGATGGAGCTGGCATCCAAAAGAGAAGAGTTTGAACGAGCAGCTCGCATTCGAGATCAGATTGAATCATTTGAGAAAGCGCAGCGATCTACTCAAGGGAATCTCTCCGATGATCTCGATGGCGACTTCATTGCAATTCATGAAGAGGGCCTCCATGCTGCTGGCTCGATCTTTATCGTGCGACGCGGATCTATTAAAGGTTCTCGTTCGTGGATTGTGGATCAAGAGCGGACGCTTGAGGGCGATGATCAATATGCATCGCTGCTCT
This sequence comes from Actinomycetota bacterium, assembly GCA_041179685.1. Taxonomy (GTDB): domain Bacteria; phylum Actinomycetota; class Actinomycetes; order Nanopelagicales; family Nanopelagicaceae; genus Planktophila. The sequence goes on along the minus strand of JBEGSV010000004.1, from coordinate 6,230 downwards.
TCTCAATCTATGGCGATGGAACAACTGAGATTCCGTCAGTAATACACATCAATGGCGAACCAGCAGATCGTCAGGCGCTAGGGGAGTGGCTCGGTTCACTCGCCGGCCACAAGGTAACCATTAAGGTTCCACAGCGAGGCGAGAAAGTTGAACTCCTAGAGACAGTCGAGCGAAATGCTCATTACGCACTCGTACAATTTATGAGTAAGCGTGCAACCGATGCCGCCGTTTCGGGTAAGGCACTTATCGAGTTGGAAGAGCAATTAGAACTTCCTCGTACGCCGCTACGTATTGAGTGTTACGACATCTCGAACATATCTGGAACATCTGTTGTAGCTTCGATGGTTGTCTTTGAAGACGGTTTAGCCAAGAAGAGCGAATATCGACGTTTTGCAATCGATACCTCGACCGCGACCGATGACACAAGAGCAATGCATCAAGTGATAACGCGAAGAATGAAACGTTTGATCGCTGACCGCCAGGTTAACCATAGCGAAGTAGCTGAGACCGGCGGCAAACTCTCCAAATTTGCATACCCGCCTCAGCTCATTGTTGTTGACGGTGGCGCACCCCAAGTTGCTTCGGCGCAACGCGCGCTCGATGAGCTGGGAATTTCAGATATTGCACTGGTGGGATTGGCCAAAAGGTTAGAAGAAGTCTGGATACCAAATTCAATGGATCCACTTATTCTGCCGCGCACTAGTGAGGGCATGTATCTGCTCCAGCGTATTCGAGATGAGGCCCATAGATTTGCAATTACATTCCACCGGAGCAAGCGCTCTAAGGTGATGCTCGAATCGCTCCTCGACGAAATCCCGCAGCTCGGCGAATCTCGACGGAGCGCATTACTCGAACGTTTCGGATCAGTCTCTGCGATTAGAAAGGCATCTCTAGCCGAGCTCGAGACCACACCAGGAATTGGCTCGACAATTGCCGGAGTCATTTATTCGCACCTTGAGAAGTTGAGTACGCCTGGCATAGATATGGAGACAGGCGAGATACTGCCGCAATAATTTATAGGGTAGTTGACCGATAGGGCAGAATGGAGCCATGAGTAATAGAGAGCTCTTAATCCTGACCGGAATGTCAGGTGCTGGTCGTTCGACGGTTGCCCACGCGCTAGAAGATCTTGGTTGGCATGTTGTCGATAATTTGCCGCCAGCTCTATTGCCCGAACTTGCAACTGAGATGGAGAAGACCGAGTCCTCGGTTGCCGTGGTTGTGGATGTCCGCGGTGGAAAATTCTTCGATGCACTCGCCAGTGCGCTTGAAGCTCTTGGAAAGTCAGATATTAAATATCGCCTTCTCTTTCTCGATGCTAGTGATCAAGCCCTGGTTCAAAGATTTGAATCAACTCGACGCCCACATCCGCTTCAATCGACAGATCGCATTGTGGATGGAATCGAACGCGAACGAGCAAAGTTAGAGGACCTACGAGCGCAAGCTGATGTAGTGATTGATACCTCTAATCTCAATGTCCATCAGCTTGAGAAGCGAACTGCCGAAATCTTTGCTGCAGGAATGGTCAAGGCGCTGCGTATCAACGTGCTTTCATTCGGATATAAATATGGAATCCCAGTCGACGCTGATCTCGTTCTGGACTGCCGCTTCATTCCCAATCCACACTGGGTCTCGGAGCTTCGACCAAAGTCAGGCCTTGATGATGCGGTCTATAACCATGTACTTGCAAGCGAAGGTGTCTCAGATTTCGTGAAGGCTTATGTAGATGTCGTGGAGAAAATGATTCCTGGCTATCTTCGCGAAGGCAAAAAGTATGTAACGATTGCAATCGGATGTACCGGCGGAAAACATCGTTCGGTCTCTATTGCTCGCGAGATTGCATCCCAGCTCAATCGCACTCATGGTGACTATGAAGTTTCAGCTCATGCAACACATCGTGATGTAGGTCGTGAATGAGTTCACAACCAAGAGTTGTAGCACTTGGCGGTGGGCATGGCTTGGCCGCAACGCTAAGAGCACTTCGTTCAGTGACAGATAAAATCACTGCAGTTGTTACAGTTGCAGATAACGGTGGATCTTCAGGCCGTCTCCGTGAAGAATTTCCAATCATGCCCCCGGGTGATTTAAGAATGGCACTCGCTGCGCTCTGCGCAGATGATGCGTGGGGGCGCGACTGGGCCGAGATCATGCAGTACAGATTTACTAGCGAAGGCCCACTCGATGGTCATGCGGTAGGAAACCTTCTGTTGGCAGCGCTCTGGGATAGAGATGAAGATGTAGTAGTAGGTCTCGATCGCGTAGGCGCTCTTCTCAAAGTTGTCGGTCGCGTTCTGCCGATGACCGCCGAACCACTTGATATTGAGGCAACATTTCTCAACGGCGCCGAGAGAATAGAGGCAATCGGACAGGTGGCAGTTGCAACAACCCCCGGCCGTCTCGTAGAACTTCGGATGAAACCAGAGAATCCAACAACTCGCCCAGAAGTTCTCTCAGCTTTGGCAGAGGCTGAGTGGATAACGATGGGTCCAGGCTCCTGGTTCTCGAGCGTGCTTCCACATTTATTGGTTCCCACTCTCAGAGATGCAATTGTCTCTTCACCGGCAAAGAAAATCCTCCTACTCAATTTAGATACAAATAGAGATGATGCAAAGGCGGGGGAGTATGCAGGTTATTCACCCCTAGAACATTGCGAAATCCTCCACCACTATGCCCCCGAGCTCCGCTTCGACCTAGTCGTTGCAGATTCGCACCTCACCGGCCGAAAAGAGCTCGCTGACTATTTACAAGAGCGCGGAATCGCCTATCTTGAGGCCGATTTACGCGATGAGAAGGTGACCATTCACCACGGTGGCGAGAAATTGACCTCAGCTTTCACTCACATTCTTCAGGAAATGCTGGTTTGATAGCCCCATGGCAATGACAGCTGCGGTCAAAGATGAACTCAGCCGACTCACGATTACCAAACCGTGTTGTCGTAAAGCTGAGGTCTCATCCCTGCTCCGTTTTGCTGGGGGACTCCATATCGCCTCGGGCAAGGTTGTCATCGAAGTTGAACTCGATACCTCTCAATCAGCTCGCCGTCTCAAGAAAGATATCGCCGATATTTACGGCCATGATTCCGATTTAGCTGTTCTCTCATCGAGCGGACTTCGAAAGGGCTCTCGCTACGTGGTTCGAGTGATCGAATCCGGAGAGGCTCTTGCACGTCAGACCGGGCTCATCGATGCCAATGGTCGCCCCATCCGTGGTTTGCCGCCACAAGTTGTAGCGGCAAATGTCTGTGATGCAGAGGCTGCATGGCGTGGAGCATTTATGGCACATGGCTCTCTCACCGAACCGGGTCGTTCATCTTCTCTTGAAATTACCTGCCCTGGTCCAGAGGCGGCGCTAGCGCTCGTCGGTGCTGCGCGTCGTCTCAATATCGCAGCAAAGGCTCGCGAAGTTCGCGGCGTCGATCGAGTTGTCATTCGAGATGGCGATGCAATTGGATCGCTCCTCACTCGCTTGGGTGCGCATGAAAGCGTATTGGCATGGGAAGAGCGACGGATGCGTCGTGAAGTTCGCGCTACGGCAAATCGCCTCGCAAATTTTGATGATGCAAATTTACGGCGCTCAGCTCGCGCAGCGGTAGCGGCTGCTGCACGAGTTCAACGCGCCATGGAGATTCTCGGTCCAACTATTCCCGATCATCTCAAGGAGGCTGGTGAACTACGTATTGCTCATGGCCAGGCATCTCTCGAAGAACTCGGCTCACTTGCCACACCTCCAATGACAAAAGATGCAATCGCGGGTCGAATCCGGCGGCTCCTTGCAATGGCTGATAAACGAGCCGGCGAACTCGGAATTCCTGATACTGAGGCGGGACTCTCGCCCGACTTACTCGGCGAGTAACCTCTTCGGGCTGGTATCCTTCCCTCGTCCCAACGTTGTGGCGCAAGTAAAGCCACCCAATTCAGCCCCTCAATTGATGGAGCTAGGGTCATTACGGGAAATTCACTCTCTTTAAGAACGAGGTTTAATAATGATTAATGTCGGAATCAATGGTTTTGGACGTATCGGACGTAACTTCTTCCGCGCAGCCCTCACAAACCCAAATATCAATATCGTGGGTATCAACGACCTCACAGATAACGCGACACTTGCTCACCTTCTCAAGTATGACTCAATCCTCGGCCGCCTTGGTCTAGAGGTCTCTCATACAGAGGACACCATCACAGTCGGTGGAAAGACAATCAAGGTATTTGCAGATCGCGATCCAGCAAACCTTCCATGGGCTTCAGTTGGCGCAGATATCGTTATTGAATCAACAGGTCACTTCACTAAGGCTGCAGATGCGAAGAAGCACATCACAGCTGGCGCGAAGAAGGTCATCATCTCTGCACCTGCAACCGATGAGGACATCACAGTTGTGATGGGTGTAAACCACGAGAAGTACGACCCAGCTAACCACCACGTCATCTCAAATGCATCTTGCACAACAAACTGCCTCGCTCCGATGGCTAAGGTCTTGGATGAAGAGTTCGGAATCGTCCGCGGCTTGATGACAACAATCCACGCTTACACAAACGATCAGGTAATCCTTGACTTCCCACATAAGGATCTCCGCCGCGCACGTGCAGCTGCAACAAATATCATCCCAAGCTCAACCGGTGCTGCGAAGGCGATCTCACTCGTTCTTCCACAGCTCAAGGGCAAGCTCGATGGTTTCGCAATGCGCGTTCCAGTTCCAACAGGTTCAGCAACAGACCTCACAGTCGAACTTGCTAAGGAAGCAACTGCAGAGCAGATCAACGCAGCGATGAAGAAGGCAGCAGAGGGCTCACTTAAGGGCTTCCTCTCATACACAGAAGATCCAATCGTTTCATCAGATATCGTGACAGATCCATCTTCATGTATCTTCGATGCACAGCTCACCAAAGCAATCGGAACAACTGTCAAGGTTGTTGGTTGGTATGACAACGAGTGGGGTTACTCAAACCGCCTCGTCGATCTCGTTGGCTATGTAGGAAAGAGCCTCTAATTCAATGACTACTTTGGCTGACCTAGATGTAGCAGGCAAGCGCGTATTTCTTCGCTGCGATCTCAATGTTCCTTTGAAAGAAGGAAAGATCACAGATGATGGACGTATTCGCGCTTCACTTCCAACTATCAACGCCCTCCTTGCAAAGGGAGCGTCGTTGGTAATTGCAGCGCATCTAGGTCGACCAAAGGGTGAGGCAAAGCCAGAACTCTCACTTGCTCCTATTGCAGTTCGACTATCTGAACTATTGGGTAAGCCAGTGAAGTTCGCTGGTGCAATTACCGGCTCAGATGTCACAGCTTCGGCAGAGTCCCTTGCGCCAGGAGAGATTCTCCTCCTCGAAAATATTCGCTTTAGCGCAGCAGAGACATCGAAAGATGAATCTGAACGCACAGCTTTAGCAACAGAGCTCGCAAAGCTCGCCGATATTTACGTCGGAGATGGCTTTGGTGCAGTGCACCGTAAGCATGCATCTGTCTTTGATCTTCCAAAGCTCCTCCCACATGCTGCGGGAACCCTCGTTGCAGCTGAGGTTGAGGTCCTCAAGAAGCTCACGACAGATCCAGCCCGTCCATATGGAGTCGTACTAGGTGGCGCAAAGGTTTCCGACAAACTCGGTGTTATCTCTAACTTGCTCGGCAAGGTAGATGTCATGGCAATCGGTGGTGGAATGGTCTTTACCTTCCTTGCGGCTCAAGGCAAAGAAATTGGAAAGTCACTTGTTGAGGCAGAGATGCTCGACACCGTCCGTGGATTAATTCAAGAGGCGGCAGATAAGGGCGTTCGCCTCGTACTCCCAACCGATATCGTCGTAGCTCCTGCATTTGCTGCTGATTCACCAGCGACAATTGTTGCTGCAGATGCAATCCCAGCAGATCAGATGGGTCTTGATATCGGCCCTGACTCTGCTGCAGTTTTTGCAACTGCGATTCGCGAGTGCAAGACAGTATTTTGGAATGGCCCTATGGGCGTCTTTGAATTTGCAGCGTTCGCTCACGGAACAAAGGTTGTTGCAGAAGCGCTCACCGAAGTCACCGGAATCTCGGTAGTAGGTGGTGGCGATTCAGCTGCTGCGGTACGCGCACTTGGATTTAAGGATGAGCAATTCGGCTACATCTCAACCGGCGGTGGAGCATCTCTCGAGTACCTAGAGGGTAAAGAACTTCCTGGTCTCAAGGCGCTCGATCTCTAGTTTTACTTCAATACATCAACAGCAACAGAACTGAAGGAGTAATAAATGCGTAAGCCA
>JBEGSV010000003.1:0-12462 GCA_041179685.1 Actinomycetota bacterium | reverse complement strand
AAAATGGCACTAATGCAATCGAAGTTAGCGCTTTAAATGCGTTAGAGGTTGCGGGTGGTTGTTTCGACAGCCACCCGCAACACTCGCGTAAGTTATTAATAGCAATTGAGTTAGAAATAGATTTACCAACTGAAGGAGATACAAGAGAGTGTTGAATTATTTAGCTCGACGATTGAGCGCCACCCTGGTGGTTCTGACTCTCGTCAGCATGTCAGTCTTTGGAATCTTCGCAGTTCTTCCGATGGATCCAGCGGCGCTTACCTGCGGTAAGGCCTGCTATCCCGCTGTTATTGAAGCCAACCGCCACCGCCTCGGACTCGATGTCCCAGTGCATGTTCAGTACGGTCGCTTCGTTAAAGGTTTATTTGTAGGTCGCACATATGGTGAGGGACAGGCGACAATCGAATGTCCTGCTCCAGCTTTCGGTTACTCATTTAACCGCCACGAGTGTGTAACAACTCTTATCAAGGATGCCCTTCCGGTCACACTCTCGCTGGCAATCGGTGCCTTTATTCTCTGGATTTCAGTCGGTGTAGGCCTAGGAATCTTGGCCGCTCGTCGTAAAAACCAATGGCCCGACCGCGCGGCGACAGCCTTCGTTCTCGTCGGAACATCGCTTCCAACATTTATCTCCGGTATTTTGATTCTGCTCTTCGTCGGATTGAAATTTAATTTAATTGATCCGCTCAATATGGGTCGCTGGATTCCTCCATTAGAAGATCCAGTTGCCTGGTTCCGTACCTTTATCTTCCCTTGGATTATCTTGGCCCTCGCATACGCTGCTTCATATACGCGATTTACTCGCTCTACAGTGATCGAGACATCATCTGAGGATTACATCCGCACCGCGCGTTCAAAGGGACTGAGCGAGAAGGTAATCTTGCAGAAGCACACTCTTCGTGCAGCGATTGCGCCAATCACCACCTTGGCAGGTCTTGATTTTGCTGGCCTACTCGGTGGCGCAATTATCACCGAATCCATCTTCAACTTGCCAGGTTTGGGTCGACTCTCAATCCGTGCGGTATTGCAGGATTACGATCTCCCAACAATTCTGGCGACAACTATCTTGGCGGCAACATTCGTTGTCATTGCCAACCTTCTGGTGGACATTGCATATGCCTACCTCGATCCACGAGTGCGAGTTGCATAATGACAAAGAAACCTTTCCTCGAGGTTAAGAACCTCAACGTCGCATTTCCTACGGAAGATGGTCTCGTTAAGGCCTCAAGTGATATCTCATTTAATGTAGCTCGTGGCGAGACCCTGGCAGTTGTAGGCGAATCCGGTTCGGGTAAGTCTGTAACTTCCCTCGCTGTTATGGGTCTACATAATCGAAAGACTGCTCAGATCAGCGGTGAGGCCATCCTCAACCTTGAGAGCGGTCCAGTTGATGTGATCTCAGCTGATGAAGAGATTGTTCGCAAGCTTCGCGGCAAGGCGATGTCGATGATCTTCCAGGATCCGATGTCAGCGCTTCACCCTTACTATTCAATCGGAAACCAGCTCATCGAAGCGTGGTCTCTCTACAACGAGGGCAGCAAGGAAGATGGCCGCAAGCGCGCTATCGAGATGCTCGACCTCGTAGGTATTCCTGCAGCGAGCAAGCGCGTTGATGAATACCCACACCAGTTCTCTGGCGGCATGCGCCAGCGTGTAATGATCGCGATGGCGCTCATCAACAATCCATCGCTTCTCATCGCCGACGAACCAACAACGGCACTTGATGTGACCGTGCAATCTCAGATCCTCCAGTTGATCCGCGATATGCAGAAGGAATTCAACATGGCGTTGATTCTGATCACTCACGATCTTGGCGTTGTTGCCGAGGTCGCAGATCGCGTCAATGTGATGTATGCAGGAAAGATTGTAGAGAGCGGTAGCGCGGAAGATATTTACTATCGCCCAGATCATCCATATGCGATCGGTCTCCTCAACTCAATTCCTCGTGTTGATCAACTTGAATCAAAGCGTCTTGTTGCGATTCCTGGCCAGCCGCCATCATTGATTCACCTTCCAGAAGGATGTTCCTTCCGTGCCCGCTGTGAATTTGCAGATCGCGTACCAGGCAATCTATGTGCAACAACAATTCCAACGCTCGATCAAAAGAGCGCAGATCATTTCTCTCGTTGCCATTTGCCAGAATCAGAACTTGTTAAAGCTCGCGTAGAAATCGGTGGCCGCAAATGACTCAACCGCTATTAAAGCTTGAAGGCCTTAAGAAGCACTTTCCAACTACAACAGGTGGCGCATTCTCAAAGGTAAAGGGCACCGTAAAGGCTGTCGATGGAATCGATCTCGAGATCTTCCCAGGTCAGACAATCGGTCTAGTAGGTGAGTCAGGTTGCGGTAAGACAACAGCTGGCCGCACAATCTTGAAGTTGTACGAGCCAACCGAAGGCAAGATCATCTTTGAAGGCAAAGATTTAGCTCCGCTATCTCCACGTGATATGAAGCCATATCGCGCTCAGATGCAGATGATCTTCCAGGACCCATTTGCCTCACTCAATCCACGTCAAACAGTGGGTTCGTTGATCGCAGCTCCATTTGAGATTCAGGGAATTACCCCAGAAGGCGGAGTCACTGAAGAAGTCCAGCGCCTTATGGCTCGCGTGGGCCTCAACCCAGAACACATCAACCGTTACCCACATGAGTTCTCTGGTGGACAGCGTCAGCGCATCGGAGTTGCTCGAGCAATTGCGCTCAAGCCAAAGCTGATTGTGGCCGATGAGCCTGTATCTGCACTCGATGTATCTATCCAAGCGCAGGTTGTTAACCTCCTTGAGGATCTTCAGAACGAGTTCAATATGGCTTACATCTTTGTAGCCCACGATCTCTCAGTTGTTCAGCACATCTCAGATCGCGTCATCGTGATGTACCTCGGAAAGGTTATGGAGGAAGCCGACAAGGTTGACCTCTTCAGCCATCCGCGCCACCCATATACAAAGGCGCTCCTCTCTGCAGTTCCGGTTCCGGATCCAAAGATTGGTCGCACACGTGAGCGCATCATCCTCAAGGGCGATCTTCCTAGCCCTGTAAATCCACCAGCTGGTTGTGTATTTAATACTCGTTGCTGGAAGGCACAGGATCGTTGCCGCACTGAGGTCCCACAGTTGATGCAGATTGGTACCAACCATCGCATTGCCTGCCACTATCCCGAAGATTGAAAAGATTTCGGGATTGAGAAGGTGGCCCGAAGATTAATTGGAAATTAAAAAAGCCCCGGTCGTAATGACCGGGGCTTTTTTCTGAAACGTAATTAAGCGAGCTTTCCTTCAACTCCAACCTTTGACTCACCAATCTGAACTGTGAGGCTTAGTGGGTCTCCAGCAGCTGCCTGGCAGCCAACTCCATATGTGTATGTAGTCGTTGCGCCTGCTGCGAGTGGGTCTGTTGGTGCGCCATTGATATCGAGGTCACCGAGAACGTCGAAACAGACATTCTCGCCAGATGCTGCAACCAATGAAACGGTTGTGAAATCGAGAGGCTCAGTTCCGCCATTCTTGATGGTGACGTTAAATGAGTTTGATGTCTTTGGATTCTGGTCGATATTTGTCATAAATGTTGTTGGCGAGAAACGCACTGGTGAGGCAACTGTTACGAATATGCCTCCACCGAGATCAAGAGGGGTATCGAAGGCGATTGTGGCTACAGGTGCCACTTCTTCAACAAGTGTGGTCTTATCGGCAGGAAGGTCGCTTCCGCCATTTGTGATGGAGCGGAGGATTCCAAGACCCACGACCGCCACGACAGCGATGAGGATCCACTGCTTGCGAGTGAACTTCTTCATTAGTACTCCCTTTATCTCTGATTCATTGTGCTTTGAACGATGGGCAAATCTTAGCCGTTGATGGGGATTTGGCTTGTTACCAAATACGCACTCGCTCTGCCGGATCGAGCCACATTGCATCGGCTGCAGTGACTTCGAACGCTTCATAGAAAGGAGCGAGATTGCGGACGATCTGGTTGCAGCGGAACTCATCTGGGCTGTGAGGATCAGTTGCAATACGTCGGCGCACTTCTTCTGGACGGTTCTTTCCGCGCCATGCCTGTGCCCATGAGAGGAAGAAACGTTGATCTCCCGTTAAACCATCGATAACAGGCGCTGTGGCGCCTTTGAGAGCCAGTTTGTAGGCCTTATAAGCGATTTCAAGGCCAGAGAGGTCTCCAATGTTCTCTCCGACTGTAAATGCGCCGTTGACGTGGATATCAGGCGTTGCAGCGGGAGAGAGCGCATCGAATTGGTCGATGAGTTGTGCTGCCAACTTTTCAAACGCTTCTCGGTCGCTATCGATCCACCAATCAACCATATTTCCATCGCCATCATATTTAGAACCCTGGTCATCAAATCCATGACCGATCTCATGACCAATGACGGCGCCAATTCCACCGTAATTTGCGGCGATATCGGCCTCCATATCGAAGAAGGGCGGCTGCAAAATAGCTGCTGGGAAGACGATTTCATTCATCAACGGGTTGTAATACGCGTTGACCGTCTGAGGGGTCATATGCCATTCATCGCGATCGACCTTCTTGCCAATCTTTGCAACTTCATAGGCGTGGCCAAAGGCTGCGATGCGCTGGAGATTTCCGATGAGGTCATCGGCCTTAATTTCAAGAGATGAGTAGTCACGCCACTTATCTGGATAACCGATCTTTGGAGTAAATGTGGCGAGCTTTGCCAGCGCTTTCTCCTTAGTTGCATCAGACATCCATGGGAGCTCTTTAATGCTGATTTCATATGCCTGAGTCAGGTAATCGACAAGCTCGAGCATCGCGCTCTTTGCGGCAGCAGGGAAGTAAAGGCCGACATAGACCTTACCAATCGCCTCGCCCAACGAACCTTGTACCAATGAGACGCCGCGCTTCCAACGATCACGAATCTGTGGGGTACCCGACAACGTAGTGCCGTAGAAAGCGAAGTTCTGCTCGACAATATCGTCGGTCAAGTAAGCAGCGCTGCTGCTGATGAGATTCCACTTGAGCCAAGAGAGCCAGATATCACGGCGCTGATCAAAGCCAGCGAGCATTGAAGAGAGGCCAGAGAAGAATGATGGCTCATGGATATTAAGGAGATCAAAGGCAATGGCTGGAATTTGAGCATTGATAGCCCAGGTATCCCATAAGAAGTTCGGCGCAAGCGCTTCGAGTTCTGCACGTGTGGTCTTGTTATAGGTAAGGGTTGCATCACGATCTTTCACCTGATCCCAGTGATGACTTGCAATCTCGGTCTCAAGGGCAAGGATCTCTGCTGCCAAGAGCGGAACACCAGCAAGCTGACCCATCTTCTCAAGGTGGGCGATAAAGGCCTCACGAATTGGTTGGTACTGCTCTTCTCGGTAGTAAGCCTCATCAGGAAGAGATAGGCCACCCTGGCCGATATGGAAGATATTCATCGATGAATCCATCGAATCGGCATAGATAGCGGCGCCAAAGATTCCGCCGACGCCACGCATCTCAAGCTGAGCCATAGTTGTAATGAATGATGTGAGGTCGGAGATTGCATCTATCGCTGCTAAGTCATCCTTGAGCGGAGTTAAGCCACGAGCCTTAATAGCGTCGACATCCATAAACGATTTATAGAGGTCGCCAATTTTCTGCGCTTCACCAGCGCCAGTTGCGGTCTCAATAATCTCTCGAACCTGAGCTTCTGCAATGTCATAAAGGGTGCGAGTTACACCGTCGCTAGCGCGATCTGCCGGAATCTCATAGGTGTCGAGCCAGGTTCCAGCAAAGTGACGGAAGAGGTCATCTTGGGGACGAACCGCTGGGTTCATAAATTGGGTATCGATACCTGATTTCAACTGACCTGACATGACTGGCGCTCGCTTTCCTCATAACTGTTGTGGCGCAGTCTACGAGAAAAGTTGAAAGTTCAACTATTGTCGTATCATTGCCCTATGGCAGAGAAAAACGCTACCGCACCGAAGTGGCTCAACCCTTCTGAAATGAAGGCTTGGCGCCAATACATCATCGCCAGCCGCAGATTGTTGGATGCCCTTGATGAAGACCTTGCTGCCCATGATTTATCGATGGCAGATTATGAAGTCCTCGCCCAGCTCAGCGATGCCCCTGACCGTACGATGCGAATGTCAGAGCTAGCCGATGTCGCCATGATCTCGAGATCCCGCCTTTCCCATCGAATCAAGGTGATGGAGAAAGAGGGATGGGTCCGCCGAGAGGCATGCCCTGAAGATAAGCGCGGATACTTTGCCATCATGACCCCTAAGGGATGGAAGGCGATTGTCGCTGCCGCCCCGGATCATGTAGCCAGTGTCCGGAGCCGCTTTCTCGATGCTCTCGATAAGAACGATCAGAAGGCCCTCGCTGATATCTTCGATCGCGTTGCACTTCGAATAAAAGATATTGATGTGAAATAAAAAATCCCGCCACATAAAGTGGCGGGATTTTTTATAAGTAAAGTAAGTAAATTACTTCTTCTTAGCTGCTGGCTTGCGCTTAGCAACCTTCTTAGCAGCTGTCTTCTTAGCTGCTGGCTTGCGCTTAGCAACCTTCTTTGCAGCTGGCTTTGCAGCAGCCTTCTTGCGGCGCTTTGGAGCAGCCTTCTTAGCAGCTGGCTTTGCAGCAGCCTTCTTGCGGCGCTTTGGAGCAGCCTTCTTAGCAGCTGGCTTTGCAGCAGCCTTCTTGCGACGCTTTGGAGCAGCCTTCTTTGCAGCAGCTGGCTTTGCAGCAGCCTTCTTACGACGCTTTGGAGCAGCCTTCTTTGCAGCAGGAGCTGCAACAGCAGCCTTCTTGCGGCGCTTTGGAGCAGCCTTCTTTGCAGCAGCTGGCTTTGCAGCAGCCTTCTTACGCTTTGGAGCAGCTTTCTTAGCAGCAGCCATGTGTTTATCTCCTAAATGGAAGGGTTCGGATCCGTCACCCAAACCTGTTTCGTGGATAAGTGTGACGGATAATAAAAAAAATTGCCACTACATAGTGCAGAAAAACACAGTGCGTGTCGTTAATTATTTTTTTATATTTTTCATGCATTTAATAAAAAGTGCACTCTTTTTTATGGAAAACAATCACTCATTTTCGCGATTTTTCCGATTTTCTCGCTCTTGAATCGCAAATTTATTGGTTTCAGCGTCATATTTCCAGAAACTAGGCATCAAAATCGCCAAAATGACCACGAAAATTACGCAAATTATTCCTCCCGCAGTTACCGAGAACGAGAGGCTGGTAGCTGAAGCCATTGTTGCGGCTCGAAGTTGTCCGGCAAGTGGGCCAACAGAGTATGAAAGCAATTCGATTCCTGCCAGACGGCCACGGAGATTATCTGGAATGGTCTGATTCCAAATGACAGATCGGAAGAGGGCGCTGATGTGATCAGAGGCTCCGGCGGCAGCGAGGCAGAGCAGAACTATGAAGAGAGAGTTGGAGAGGCCAGCCAGTGCAATCGCTGCACCCCACCCAATCGCCGCCAAGATAATTGCCTTGCCGTGGAATCGATAATTCTTTGTCCACCCGCTCGTCAAGGTGACTGCCACCGCCCCAAATACTCCGGCCGAATAGAAGAGCCCCAGCGCCCAAGGCGATCCTAAGAGATCGGCCCAGAATGGAAAGAGCGCATTTGGCATTGCAAAAAACATTGCAGCAAGATCGATGACGTAGGTTGCCAATAAATCTTGTCGGCTGCAGGCATATCTCACACCCTCTAATAACGCTGCCAGAGATGGCTTTTCGTTATCTGCAGTGGGCGGAATTCTTCGCACCTTCGCTAGAAAAATTAGCGAAATCAAATACGTTGCGATATCTAACATATAACCGACGCTGATCGAAAATGTAGTAAAGATAATTCCACCCAAAGTTGGCCCGAGAATAAAACCAAACTGCCAACGGAGAGTTAATAGATTTGAAGCGCTCGGTAAGTCTTCATGGCTGACAAGTCTGGGCAAGATTGCGCCCATGGAAGGTCGCTGTAATCCATCGACGACAGCAAAGAGGGCAGCTGCGACATAGATGACCAAGGTCTCGGGGTTAGGTAGGACTGAATTAAAGAGAAGGACTGCGACAATCAAGAGCGCGCCTGCCTCTGTCGCCCAGATCATCTTCTTGCGATCGACGGTATCGGCCAAGACCCCGCCATAGAGCCCGAAGATAATCAGCGGAACAATCTCGATAACGCCCAGGATTCCGACTGCAAGGTATGAGCCGGTAATCTCCTTCAAATGGAAGGGGAGTGCTACATAGGTGATCATCGAGCCGAGGTAAGAGATCAGCCCAGCGGTCCAGAGGTTGCGAAAGTCGGGATATTTCTTAAGTGGAGTGAGATCTATCGCGAATTTCGACATCCGCCGATAGTAATCAGTGGCAGAGCTAGTGGAAAGTCTGCGCCTCGGTCGGAAATGCGCCGCTTCGAACCTCTTCAGCAAACTCGCGTGTTGCATCCATCAGCTCTTTGCGCAAATTTCGATATGCCTTGGCAAGCTTTGGTGGCTTTGCCGTAAATCCAGCCATATCTGTCCAGACAAGGACCTGCGCATCGGTGACTACTCCTGCTCCGATTCCGATTGTTGGAATAGAGAGGGATTGCGTTATTTCACGGGCAAGTTCTTCTGGAACGAGCTCTAAAACAATCGCAAATGCCCCAGCTTTCTCAAGGTCTAAAGCAGCTGCCTTCATTACCTCACCATCGGTACGGCCCTGGACTTTGTAACCACCAAGTTGGTGTAGAGATTGCGGAGTAAGTCCGAGATGGCCCATCACTGGGATTCCAGAAGACGTTAACTTCTTAACTGTCTCTAAATGCGCACCCTCTAACTTAACTGCCATGGCACCTGCCTCTTTAAAGAAGCGGATTGAAGTGGCGAGCGCCTGCTCTGGCGAAGATTCGTATGAGCCAAATGGAAGATCGGCCACCACCATCGCCCTCGATGAACCGCGAACAACCGCACGTGTGAGGGGAATTAACTCATCGACTGTGACCGGAATTGTGTTCTCTTCACCCAAGAAATTATTGCCAGCGCTATCTCCTACGAGAAGGACAGGTATTCCCGCTTCATCGAAGATCGAAGCGGTCATCTGTTCATATGAGGTGAGCATCGCCCACTTCTCGCCGCGCTCTTTGGCGCTCTTGAGATCAAGGATTGTGACGCGACGGTGCGCAGCTCCGCCATAAAGGGTCGTTGACATGAATTTCTTCTCCTGCCTCGAAGCCACAAAGGGTCCCCGGGTCTTAAGTGGTCAAACCCGAGTCGTTTCACTCGTCGAGTTCAGTTGTAAACGATACTCCTCTACTCTTGAACTATGAAGTTGAGAGTAGCTCTCGCCCAGATCAATCCCACTGTGGGCGATCTTGAAGGCAATGCTGCGCTGATCTTGGCCCATGCAGAATCTGCTGCAAATAATGGCGCCCACGTAGCCCTCTTTCCTGAGATGGCGTTGACCGGCTATCCAGTTGAAGATTTAGCGCTACGACCTTCCTTCCAGATTGCTAGCGCCAAATCAATTGAAGTCTTGGCTACGTCACTACCGGCAAAGATTGTCTCAATTGTGGGATACCTCGATCATGTCGATGGTGCGCCACAGAATCGGGTGGCAGTTATTACCGGCGGCAAAATAGTTGCTACCTATACCAAGTGCCAGCTGCCTAACTACGGAGTTTTTGATGAGTACCGAAATTTCGTTCCAGGCGATCAAACCTTGGTGGTGCGCATCCACGGAATCGATGTCGGAATTCTGATTTGTGAGGATCTCTGGGTTGATGGAGGAATCACCGCAAAGCTCGCTGCCCGTAAGCCAGGCATGGTTCTTGTGCCAAATGGATCTCCATTTGAACGCAATAAAGATGATGTCCGTGCAGCATTGGTAAAGAAGCGCGCCCTTGAACTCAATGCTCCACTTGTCTACGTCAATATGACCGGCGGCCAAGATGATCTCGTCTTCGATGGGGACAGCATCGCAGTCGATGCCAAAGGAAATGTCATAGCTCGAGCGCCGCAATTTGAAGATGGAATGATGCTGCTCGATCTCGAAGCTGATGGCGCCACCAGCGCACCTGATCTCATCATTAGCGAAGATGAGGCAAAACTTGATCGAGTGCTTGTTCCTGGAATCGCACACCGCCTCGGTGATGAAGAAGAAATCTGGAACGCAATTGTTGTAGGGCTTCGCGACTATGTAATTAAGAATGGCTTTAGCCAGGTGTTGATTGGACTCTCTGGGGGAATCGATTCTGCCCTCGTTGCAGCTCTCGCCTGTGATGCCCTCGGCCCAGAGTTGGTTCATGGAGTGGCGATGCCTAGTAAATATTCATCCGCGCATTCAATTGAGGATGCCGAAGAGCTCGCTCGCAATACCGGCCTTCGCCTTCGCACCGTCAGCATTGAATCAATGGTCGATTCATATATGGCCGAGCTCAAACTCACCGGGCTTGCTGAAGAGAATCTGCAAGCACGTGTTCGCGGAACAACGCTGATGGCAATCTCGAATCAAGAGAACATGTTGGTGCTTGCAACTGGCAACAAGTCAGAACTCGCTTGCGGATACTCAACTTTGTACGGTGATGCAGTCGGTGGCTATGCCCCCATCAAAGATATTTATAAGGTCGACGTCTGGGCGTTATCTCGTTGGCGCAATGAAGCGGCACGAATCGCAGGAGAGACGCCACCAATTCCAGTACGGTCAATTGAGAAAGAACCTTCCGCCGAGCTTCGCCCAGATCAGAAGGATTCGGATTCCTTGCCAGAGTATGAAATTCTCGATGAGGTACTTCGCAACTATGTTGATGAAGATCGAGGTCACAACGAGCTGATTGCAATGGGATTTGATCCAGCGCTGGTCAAGCGGGTAATCGCCATGGTGGATAAGGCCGAATATAAGCGTCGCCAATATCCACCTGGAACCAAGGTGTCACAGCGCGCCTTCGGTAAGGATCGTCGCTTGCCTATGACTTCTCACTGGCGCGAGCTCTGACAAAAAGTCAGGGCATTCCGATAGGCGATGTTAAGAATCGGTTATTCGGTCGCACTACGGCACTTTGACCGCACATCGCCGTAGGAATGCCTGACTTTTTGTAACACTGGCGTAATCTCCAACTGAGAGCATCTCCTTATGGGTTCAGATAACATGAGCAAGCAGCAGGAGTTCGTTCTTCGCACCATTGAAGAGCGCGATATTCGTTTCATCCGTCTCTGGTTTACCGATGTCCTTGGAACGCTGAAGTCAGTAGCAATTGCACCGGCAGAGCTCAATGCTGCCTTTGAAGAAGGAATCGGCTTCGATGGATCTGCAATCGAAGGTTTTGCGCGTCACTCCGAATCAGATATGTTGGCAAAACCAGATCCTGCAACATTTTCAATCTTGCCATGGCGCACCGAAGCACCTGGTGCAGCTCGCATGTTCTGTGACATCACTCTTCCTAGTGGCGAGCCATCGCCAACAGATCCGCGCAATGTATTGCGACGGACTTTAGCTAAGGCGGCGGAGATGGGTTACACCTGTTACACCCACCCAGAGATTGAATTCTTCCTCTTTAAATCGCAGCCCGAGAAAGGTGAAGTCCCTACT
Organism: Actinomycetota bacterium; assembly: GCA_041179685.1. Classification (GTDB taxonomy): domain Bacteria; phylum Actinomycetota; class Actinomycetes; order Nanopelagicales; family Nanopelagicaceae; genus Planktophila. The sequence continues at coordinate 954 of JBEGSV010000003.1, read as the reverse complement.
CCCGTAGATCAAGGTGGCTACTTCGATCACACACCGGCAGTTGTTGGACATGACTTCCGCCGCCAAGCAATTACCTTGCTTGAAGCTATGGGTGTCTCAGTTGAATTTAGCCATCACGAAGGAGCGCCTGGACAGCAGGAGATCGACCTTCGTTATGCAGATGCCTTAAGCACCGCAGATAACATCATGACCTTCCGCCATGTCATCAAGGAAGTCGCTCTTGAACAAGGCTTCTATGCATCCTTTATGCCAAAGCCATTTACGGAACACCCTGGCTCTGGAATGCATACCCACGTCTCACTCTTTAAAGGCGAAGAGAATGCTTTCTACGATGCCAACGCTGATCTCAACTTATCTGAGACCGGTCGCCAATTTGTTGCCGGTATCTTGAAGCATGCTTCAGAGATCACTGCAGTAACAAATCAATGGGTCAACTCTTATAAGCGCTTGCAAGGTGGGGGAGAAGCACCGGCAATCATTAACTGGGGCCATAATGACCGTGGAGCGCTCGTCCGTATTCCTATGTATAAGCCAAATAAAGAGAATTCAACGCGTATCGAATTCCGTTCGCCGGACTCTGCTTGTAATCCATACCTTGCATATGCAGTGATGATTGCAGCAGGACTTAAAGGCATTGAAGGCAAGTACGTTCTCGCCGCTTCAAGTGATGCTGAGAAATTGCCCGCCAATCTCAATGAAGCAATCGCAATCATGGAGAAGAGTGAGCTAGTTCGCGAAACACTTGGCGAGCATGTATTTGAATATGTATTGCGCAATAAGCGGGCAGAGTGGCTGGATTACCGACGTCAGGTAAGTCAGTACGAACTCGATCGTTATTTACCCGTCCTCTAAATAACCTCCTCGGTTACTCTTTGCGCATGGCTCATATTGTTATTGCTGGCAACCGCGTCCGCTTAGAACTTTCGCTACTTGAAAAGCTCGGTGCGATTCGCA
>JBEGSV010000002.1:0-3825 GCA_041179685.1 Actinomycetota bacterium | reverse complement strand
TTCCTCGATCAGATCAATCCCGAGGATTTCGCCTAAGGCGCCGAAACTCTGAACCTCAAGTAGAGGTTTGGGGCGTGTCGCTCCCTGCTTCAAGAGGGAAGTCAACCTACCCTTAGCTATTCCCAGATCCCCATGGGTTTCATCACCGAAAGCGAGCCCCCTCTCGTGACAGAACAAGAACTTCAGATCGGCTATCGCGGCGCTACCGCCTGCTCTGCCGCTGGAATTACCTATCGCCAACTCGATTACTGGGCACGTACCGGTTTAGTTGAACCGTCGATTCGCACAGCACATGGTTCTGGCTCTGCCCGCCTCTATGGCTTTCGCGACATCCTTGTTTTAAAGATTGTCAAGCGCCTCTTAGATGCAGGTGTCTCACTCCAGAATATTCGCACCGCAGTTGATCACCTCCGTAATCGCGGCGTCGTCGAGCTTGAACGTATGACTCTCATGAGTGATGGCTCATCTATCTATGAATGTTCCAGTCCAGATGAGATCGTCGACCTCTTGATGGGTGGTCAAGGCGTGTTTGGAATCGCTGTAGGAAAAGTGTGGCATGAGGTTGAAGGTTCACTCTCAACCCTTGCTGGAGAGTTTAATGGCGAGAGCATTGGTGGCGAAGGTAACGACGAACTCTCGCTCCGTCGCAAGGCGAAAGGCGCCTAACTCCCAATATATTGCACCCTATTAGCCATCAGTAGGGGAGCACCGTGAGTCGTTCATTTGAAGATCGCCATATAGGTCCAACCCATAAAGATGAGCAGTCAATGCTCGCAGCGCTTGGTTATAAGGATCTTCCATCATTTATCGCAGATGTTGTGCCATCAAATATTGCAATCAACGGCGTCATTGAAGGTGCACTTGATTCGGGGAAGAGCGAAGTTGATGTTATCTCTGAGCTTCGCTCAATCGCATCTGAGAATAAAGTTTATCGCTCTCTTATCGGCACCGGATATTACGGAACGATCGTTCCGCCAGTTATCAAACGCAACGTCTTAGAGAATCCAGCCTGGTATACCGCATACACGCCATACCAACCAGAGATTTCGCAAGGTCGTCTTGAGGCGCTCTTTGCTTTTCAGACTATGGTCTGCGAACTCACCGCCCTTGATATCTCAAACGCATCCATGCTCGATGAATCCACAGCTGCAGCTGAGGCGATGACCCTTGCTCGCCGAGCTTCCAAGTTAAGTGATGACGCAGTCTTCTTAATGGAAGAGCATGTACATCCACAGACTAAGGCTGTCGTGATTACACGCGCAAAGCCGCTCGGGATTAAAGTGGTAGAGGTAGATGCAGGACATGTTGCACGAGATGGATATGACGGAGAGTTCTTCGGACTTCTTCTTCAGTATCCAGATACAAGCGGCGAAATTATCGATTACACAGCAGTAACTGAGTACGCACATTCAAAGAACGCGCTCGTAATAGCTGCAACTGATCTGCTCGCCCTCACCTTATTGAAGGCGCCAGGGGAGTGGGGCGCTGATATCGCTGTTGGAACTTCACAACGTTTCGGTGTTCCCATGGGATTCGGTGGGCCGCACGCTGGCTTCCTCGCGGTTCGTAATGGACTCGAACGGTCAATGCCAGGTCGTCTAGTCGGTCAAAGTATCGATGCAAATGGACTTCCTGCATTTCGTTTAGCTCTTCAGACTCGTGAACAACATATCCGTCGTGACAAGGCGACATCAAATATTTGTACTGCACAGGCGCTCCTTGCCAATATGAGCGCATTCTATGCGATGTGGCATGGTCCAGCAGGACTTCGTGCCATCGCAGAGCGAGTCAATAACTTTGCTACTCGGCTTCAAGTAGCTTCACAATCACGCAATGGAAATGTATTCGATACCGTAACGGTAGATGTCGATGATGCATTTGCTATCCATAAGAAGGCAAATGCAAAGGGAATTAACTTTGCTCATGTGAGCGCCTCTGAGGTTCGTATCTCATTTGATGAGGAGACAACTGAAGAGACTTTTGCGCAGGTCTTAGAAGTTCTTTCTCTGAAAGATGCGGGGGAGAAATCAATCTCCTCGTCACTTCTTCGCACAAGCCCTTATCTCACTCATCCGGTATTTAATACAAACCATAGTGAAACTGGAATGATGCGCTACCTTCGCAATCTTGCAGATCGCGATTTGGCTCTTGATCGAACAATGATTCCACTTGGCTCTTGCACTATGAAGCTCAATGCAGTGACTGAGATGGAGGCGGTCACTTGGCCAGAATTCTCATCGCTGCATCCATTTGCACCTGCAGATCAAAGCCAAGGATCTAGAAAGTTGATTAAGCAGCTCTCTGATTGGCTGGTCGCAATCACTGGATACGATGCGGTATCACTGCAACCTAATGCTGGAAGTCAGGGAGAATTTGCTGGCCTCCTTGCAATCCGCAACTATCACGATTCACGCGGCGACCATGCACGTAATATCTGCCTCATTCCATCTAGCGCCCATGGAACGAATGCTGCATCTGCAGTGATGGCCGGCATGAAGGTTATCGTCGTCGATTGTGACGAGCATGGAAATGTCTCTGTCGACGATATCAAGGCAAAGATTGCAGAACATGGCCATTCTTTAGCTGCGCTGATGATTACATACCCATCAACACATGGCGTTTTTGAAACCGCGGTATCTGAGATCTGTGCACTTGTTCATGACGCTGGGGGACAGGTCTATGTTGACGGCGCAAATCTCAACGCTCTAGTTGGCGTTGCGCAGCCAGGAAAATTTGGCGCAGATGTCTCTCACCTTAATCTCCATAAGACATTTGCAATTCCACATGGTGGTGGGGGACCAGGTGTAGGTCCTGTGATTTCTCGCGCACACCTTGCGCCATTCCTGCCAAACCACCCACTCGATGAACTAGCGGGTCCTGCAACAGGTCCCGGACCAGTCTCTGGTGCGCCATTTGGTTCAGCGAGCATCTTGCCAATCTCGTGGGCATACATTCGCTTGCTGGGGGGAGAAGGTCTTACCCATTCAACTCAGGTAGCGATCTTGTCTGCTAACTACATCGCTACAAAACTTTCGCAGAGCTATCCCATTCTCTATACCGGAGCCAATGGACGTATTGCCCACGAGTGCATCCTCGATATCCGCGGTATCACGAAGGATTCTGGAGTGACTGTTGATGACATTGCTAAGCGATTGATGGATTACGGCTTCCATGCGCCGACGATGTCTTTCCCTGTTGCAGGTACGTTAATGATTGAGCCAACAGAGTCGGAAGATATCGCCGAGATCGAACGCTTTATCGCCGCAATGATCGCTATCCGTGGCGAGATTCAGGAGATCATCGACGGCAAGGTTGCCGTTGAGGCTTCAGCGCTACGCCATGCACCTCATACAGCGCTGACCGTCAGTTCGAGCGAGTGGGATAGGGCTTACCCTAGAGAAAAGGGTGGCTATCCAAAGGCTCTGGAGGGCTTTATTAGCGGTGAACTCATTGGGGCTCGAATGAAGTATTGGCCACCAGTTTCGCGTATCGATGGCGCACATGGAGATAGAAATTTGATCTGTTCATGTGCACCGGTTGATGACTTTAGATAGCGCTCAAAAGGCAATTCAAAGCCCGTAGGGGGTGGGTCAGATTACTCTGACTTTACATAATGTAACTTATCGGCATTAGGTTTCAACGCACGAGAGAGCCCCCAGAGCGTTGTCTGCCATAGCGCCTCAATAACGATCGCTCGACTCATCTTGGAGACGCCATTGATGCGTTCTACAAAGGTAATCGGTACTTCACATTTCGATGCACCAGCTAGGTCACTGGCCATTGCCATTTCGATCTGAAAACAATATCCAGTTGCTGTCATTTGAG
>JBEGSV010000001.1:0-7509 GCA_041179685.1 Actinomycetota bacterium | reverse complement strand
CTCGGCGCCCTCTCACGTTATGGCCTTCCACTCGGCGAAGCCTTCCAACTTCGTGATGACATGCTTGGCATTTTTGGTGACCCTGCAATCACTGGCAAGCCCGCAGGTGATGATTTGCGCGAAGGAAAGCGCACCGTACTTATAGCAATGACGCTTGAATCACTTGACGCCCGCGGCCGCGAAGAACTACTTGCTCATTTAGGCCAACCTGAAATCTCCCCTGAAAAGATTGAAGAGCTACGTGCTCTCATCACTTCATCTGGGGCGGTTGAAAAGGTCGAGAATCTGATTGAGAAATTGACCAACGAATCACTTGCAGCAATCGAAGATCCATCAATCCACCCATCATCGAGAGAACTTCTCACTTACATCGCGCTGAGCGCGGTAAAACGGAGCGCCTAATGGTTGCACGCATCAAAGGTCCATCTCAGAATGTTGTTGTCGTCGGAGCCGGTCTCGCTGGATTAAGCGCAGCGCTACGTCTGGCGGGCGCAGGTCGCGATGTAACTGTGATTGAACGCGAATTAGTTCCAGGCGGTCGCAATGGCTTGCTCAATAAAGATGGCTACGCATTCGATACCGGACCAACCGTTCTGACCATGCCTTCATTGATCCAAGATGCATTTAGCGCTGTCGGCGAAGATATGAAGGATTGGCTAGAGCTGATGCCGGTCTCCCCTCTCTATCGAGCTTTCTATGCAGATGGTTCACAGATTGATGTCCATGCAGATACTGCAGCAATGGAACAGGAAATCCGCGAGAAAGTTTCTGCAACAGAAGCTGCCGGATATCGCGACTATGTAGATTTCGTTACCAAGCTCTATAAGTATGAAATGAACGATTTCATCGATCGCAATATTGATTCACCACTTAACTTGCTGACACCAAATCTTGCACGTCTTATTGCGCTCGGTGGGTTTAGACACCTTCAGCCTAAGGTGAATCAATTCCTCAAAGATCCTCGCCTGCAGAAGGTCTACTCCTTCCAGGCGATGTATGCCGGTGTTAGTCCACAGCAAGCACTCGCTATCTATGCAGTCATTGCGTACATGGATTCTGTCAATGGAGTCTTCTTCCCTAAGGGTGGAATGCATGCCGTTCCTCGTGCACTTGCGGCAGCTGCAGCAAAGCACGGTGTGAAGTTTGTTTATGGATCTTCTGTAACCTCACTTGAGAAGCAAGGATCACGAGTCACGGCTGCAATAACCGATAAGGGTGAGCGGTTCGAATGCGATGCAATTGTTATGAACCCAGATCTACCAGTTGTCTGGAAAGATTTGCTCGGCAAAGAACCTCTCAGCATTAAGCGCTTGAAGTACTCACCATCTTGCGTGACGCTTCTCGTTGGATCTTCAAAGCACTATGACCACATTGCACATCACAACATCCACTTTGGTGAATCATGGGATGGCGTCTTTGATGAGCTCATTAAGAAAAAGGTTTTGATGACGGATCCATCTGTATTGGTGACCGTGCCATCACACGATGACAAATCTCTTGCACCTGCCGGTAAAGAGTCATATTACGTACTCTTCCCAACTCCTAACCTTGATGCTGATATTGATTGGACCAAGGAAAAATCACGTTATCGCGATGAGATGATCCGCGTCCTTGAAGCTCGAGGTTATGACGGCTTTGGTGATGCGATCGAGGTCGAACATATGACCACTCCCCTCGATTGGCAGGCACAAGGCATGGAGCGCGGTGCACCATTTGCAAGCGCACACACCTTCTTCCAGACCGGACCTTTCCGCCCTCGCAATATTGCAGCGGGCTTCGACAATGTCGTCTTCGCAGGCAGTGGAACCCAGCCTGGCGTTGGCGTTCCGATGGTTCTCATCTCGGGACGTCTGGCTGCAGAGCGCATTGTGGGACCTGTTAAGTAAATGTCAGATCTGCTTCAGCAATCTTATGACGAGTGCAAACGCCTCAATGCACTTCATGGCAAGACCTATTACTTAGCAACCCTTCTACTGCCGGCGGCAAAGCGCCCACCGGTCCACGCACTTTACGGGTTTGCTCGCTATGCCGATGAGATTGTTGATGATCTTGCATCAACTCTGACTCCAGAAGAGAAGGCAGTGGCACTTCGAACTTGGGGCGACTCAGTTCTTGAAGATCTTCGAGCAGGATCGAGCAACGACCTCATCGGACGCGCATTGGTAGATACCGTAAAGAAGTATTCGATTCCACACGAGTACTTCGATGCTTTTATGGTCTCAATGGAGATGGACCTCACCGTCACCCGATACAAGAGTTATGACGATTTGATGACCTATGTCTATGGCTCTGCGGTTGTTATTGGACTAGAGATGCTTCCGATTCTTGGATATAGCGATCCACGTGCGGTAGAAGCGGCAACAGCTCTTGGCACGGCATTTCAATTGGCTAACTTTATCCGCGATATCGGTGAAGATATTGATCGAGGACGCATCTACATGCCACTCGATGATTTGGCTCGCTTCGGTGTGTCGGAAGAGATGTTGCTCAAGCGTCAGTTGACGCCAGAGATAGTTGAGGCAATTAAGTATCAGATTGCTCGAGTAAGGCAGCTTCAAGAAAAGGCAGAGGCGGGAATCCAATACCTCGATCCAATTTCTCGCCCTTGTATTCGTGCCGCAAGTGAGCTCTATTGCGGAATTGTCGATGAGATTGAAGCTAATGGTTATGACATCTTCAATAAGAGAGCAACTACCTCAACGTGGCGCAGAGCGCGTGTTGCGGGAATCGCATTTATTCAGACTCTTTTCCTTCGAATGCGCTAGAGTTTTATCCACGGGAGCCACGGTGGCTGAGAGGAACTCAATAACGAGTTCGACCGTTAGACCAGTTCGGTAATGCGAACTGAGAATGTTTGAGGATCTATATGTCATCCATCTTCTTTACCGCCTGGGGCTATGAAGTCTCTTATCTCGAATTCATCGCAGCAGTTGCATCTTTCGTCGGCGTTGGACTAGGAATCACAGGCAAGCGAATCACCTGGCCATGGTGGGCGCTAAGCAGCGCTCTCTACGGAATCTTCTTCCTTCAATTTGATCTCTATGCAAGCGCTGCACTTCAACTTATCTTTATTGCAGCTGCAATTGCTGGATGGTTTGGATGGGAGGCGACAGGAGCAAAACCGGGGGCGCTCTCGCTTGAACTGCGTCTCATAACTATTGTGGCAATCATGGCAGCAACAGCTCTCTTAGTGCCTGTGCTCACCGATCTTGGTGCAACGGCAGCGCTTCCAGACACGCTTCTTCTATTTGGTAGTTTGGCGGCACAGATCCTGATGGTCTATGAGAAGTATGAGAATTGGCTTCTCTGGCTCGTAGTCGATGCTGGTTATGTTGCGCTTTATGCATCACAGGGACTTCTCTTCACTACAGTTCTCTACATCGCCTTTACGATCATGGCTGCATTGGGATGGAGATCTTGGTATGGAACTCACCGCCGCGCTATTCGATCTCTGTAAATCATCTGATCGCCCCATTATCGCAATAGACGGTCCAGCTGGAGCAGGAAAGACAACGCTTGCCAATCATCTGAGCGCAGCCTTATCTCTCAAATATAAGTGCGCCATTCTTCATATGGATGATCTCTATAACGGTTGGGATTGCGCCTTTGATCACCACCTAACAGATGCGCTGTTGGGCGCCTGTAAAGCGCATCAAAAAAGTCAGCGGATCTCTCTATCTCGCTATAACTGGAGCAGAGGTGAGTTTGATCCAGCCGAAGAGATTCCACAGGCAGAGCTGCTCATCCTCGAAGGCGTCGGATCAATGCAGAGCGCAGTCCGTCCTTTCTTGAGCGCTTCTATCTGGATAGATATCGAAGCTCACGCTGGCTTAGCGCGAGTGCTGCAAAGAGATGGTGAAGGCATCTCCCAGCAGATGCAGAAATGGCTCATTTCACAGGAGCAACATTTTCAGGAGAACGACTCACAGAACGCAGCTGATTTCGTCCTCAGTAACTAGAATCCGCACGTGTCAGATCTCAGCGGCGAACTCATCGACGGGCGCTATCAGCTCCTTCGCCAAGTAGCCAACGGTGGAATGGCAAGCATCTACGAGGGCTTTGATACTCGCCTCGATCGCAAGGTTGCGGTCAAGATTATGCATCCCCATCTTGCACAAGATGAACAATTTGTTGAGCGCTTTATTCGCGAGGCAAAAGCTGCAGCCGCTCTCTCTCATCCCAATATCGTGGCCGTTCAAGATCAAGGATGGAACCAGAGCGGAACGCCTGCTGTCTTCATTGTGATGGAGCTTGTTGAAGGCCACACCTTGCGCGAATATTTACATCAGCAAGGGCGACTCTCATATCGCGATGGCATTCGCTTCCTCTTGCCGGTATTGAGCGCTCTCGCTGCAGCTCATCGCCAAGGTATCGTCCACCGCGACATCAAGCCAGAAAATATCTTGGTCTCGAAAGAGGGGCGTATCAAGATTGCAGATTTTGGGCTAGCAAAGGGTCCCCTGCTAGGCACGACCATGACAGTTGAGTCCAGTGTGATTCTAGGAAGCGTCTCTTATCTATCTCCCGAACAAGTGCAACGCGGTATTGCGGATTCGCGATCTGATGTTTATGCCGTTGGAATTACCGCCTTCGAAATTTTCACAGGCAAAAAACCTTTTGACGGTGCAGAGCCAATTCAGATTGCTTATATGCATGTCAATGAACGCGTTCCACGTGTGAGTACGATCATCAAAGATGTCCCTGCTGAGCTCGATGAATTGATTTATCGCGCGACAGCTGCAGATCCTGATGAGCGCCCTCGCGATGCCAATGAATTCCATGCGCTTCTTGCTGCTATTAACTCTCGTCTCAATCCAAAAGAGAATCAGCTCAGCCTAGAGCTAGATATTCCTATTCAACCCATGCGCCCTAAGCGGGAAGTGAAGTCACTTCGTAAACGTATCAAGGAAGCAACCACTCAAGTTCCTGTAGTTGAAAAGTCCGAACCTGTTGCCGTTGAAAGAGAGACCACGGCACAGGTTGCTCAACGGAAGAAGGTAAGTAAGCGGGTACGTCGAAATCGCTATATCGCAGCTGGTCTCGCCGTTGCACTCGGAATATCGGGCTGGTGGGTTCTTATCGGCCCTGGTTCACGAGTGGTCGTACCTTCAACGGTTGGCGCAACTCAGAGCGAAGTCACTGCAGCGCTTTCGCCATTAGGTCTCACCTCAATTGTGATTGAGCGTCGCTATAGCGAGGATATTGAGGCAGATCGCGTTATCGAATCAATTCCACCAGGCGGTGAGAAGGTAGATCAAGCAGGCACGGTAAAGCTCGTCTTCTCTAAAGGCCCTGAACGTTATGTGATTCCAATGGTTCAAGGACTCACGCCTGAAGCTGCACAAACTGCGATTGGAAAGTTTCCACTCAAGGTCGCACCAATCATCGAAGTATTTGATTCCACCGTTCCAAAAGGATTTGTCATCTCGGTGACCCCGATTGCCGGAACAAAGGTAAAACGCAATACCACTGTAACGATTACAGTTTCTAAAGGAATCGAACAAGTCGCCCTGGCTTCATATATCGGTAAGAATGGCGAACAAGCTCTCAACGAGTTAACGGCGGCGGGCTTCGCAGTAACGGCAACTTATGCATTTAGTGAGACTCGATTAACTGGTGAAGTTATTTCGCAGAATCCGGCAGGTGGCGGAACTGCAAATAAGGGTGGTGCGGTTTCACTGGTAATCTCTAAGGGAACGCAATATGCGTACATCCCTAACATTTACTCCATTGAGGAAGCGAAGGCTGTCAAGGCCCTACAAGATCTCGGACTCAAGGTTGTAGTGAAGAAGATTGGCAAGAAGACGGTCAAGAAGGTCACAAATATCACGCCAAAGGTTGGAACCAAGGTAAAACGTGGCAGTACGGTAACCATCACAGTAGGGTAGGCCGGTGCCTGCAACCAAGAATTCACGTCCACGTATCGGTGCTCATACTCCAACTTCAGGAGGAATGGCTAAGAGATCTATCGCCTATGCCGAATTAACAGGCGCTGAAGCGATCCAAGTCTTCACCTCAAATCCGCGCGGATGGGCGATGCCCGAAACCAACCATGAGGCAGATGCTCTCTTTCGCGAGAAGGCAGATGCGCTCGACCTCGAGGTTTATGTTCATGCCCCATTCTTAATTAACCTTGGATCTCCCACCGAAGATACTTACAAGAATTCACTTGCCTCAACGGCCTTTTCTTTAAAGCGCGGTGAAGAAATCGGCGCACTTGGAGTCGTCGTACATACTGGTTCTGCAGTTAAGGAAGAGTTTGTAGATCAAGCATGGAAGCAGATCAATAAAGGCATGATGCCGATTCTAGAAAAGCTCGGCGATAACGCTCCGATGCTTCTACTTGAGCCAACAGCTGGCCAAGGACAATCACTTGTAAAGCGGCTAGAAGATCTTGAAAAATATCTGAAGGCACTTGAATACCATCCAAAGGTTGGAATCTGTCTCGATACTTGTCACGTCTTCGCCGCAGGTCATGACATTGCAAAGAAGGGCGGAATGAAGGAGACCCTTGATCTCCTCGTTGAAGTCGCAGGAATCGAACGCATTCAATTAATTCACGCCAATGACTCGATGGATGTCTGCGGTGCGCTCAAGGATCGCCACCAGAATATTGGTAAGGGCTTCATCGGAGAAGCGCCTTTCAAAGAGCTCCTCAAGCATCCTGCCGTCGTCAATGCTCCTCTGATTCTCGAAACTCCAGGAATGGAGCCAGAGCACGGCGAAGAAATCGCACTCTTGAAGAAACTTCGCGGATGACATCACAGCAAGATCGCCTCATCAAACTGGCGCCATGGGCGCTCCTTGGCGTTGCGGCAACTTGGGGTATGGCTTTTGTAGTCATGAAGGATCCCATTGCAAAGCAGAATGTAAATAGCTTCCTCTTTACCCGATTTGCAGTCGCTGTTATTGCGATGATTGCCCTCAAGCCATCAGTACTCAAAAAATTTACCCCTGAGATTTTTCGTAAAGGACTCTTAGCTGGAGTCTTTCTCGGAACTGGCTACATTTTTCAAACTCTCGGCTTGGCAATAGCAGGCGCAGCTATCACCGGCTTTATTACCGGACTTTATGTTGTAGCCACTCCGGTGATCGCATGGATTGTTCTCCGACAGAAGATTGATGCATATACCTGGGGCTGTGTTGTTACAGCGACCGTAGGTCTAGCGCTTCTATCTCTGCATGGCTGGTCTGTTGGATATGGTGAAGCGCTCGTACTTGTCAGCGCAATCGCCTTTGGCGCTCACATTGTTGCTCTCGGCAAGTGGAGCAATGGGCTAGATAGCTATGCGATGACCGTTGTTCAACTCACCGGCTGTGCGCTTCTCACTGGCGCACTGGCTTTCGCCGAAGGATACGAAGCCCCTGCCGGCAGATCTGGCTGGCCGGTTGTCTTCTTCACTGCGATATTTGCAACCGCTATCGCATTTATGGTTCAGACTTGGTCGCAAGCGCACATCTCATCAACGAAAGTCGCTGTGATTCTCACTATGGAGGTCGTCTTCGCGG